>NZ_JAOQKE010000049.1:0-306 GCF_025567005.1 Muricoprocola aceti | reverse complement strand
CACAGCAGAGAATACCTTTGCGCATTTAGAATCGACTAACTAAATAATTTCAAAAAGCCTCAGCAATGAGGTTTATTTGTCGTGCCAAGATTTTTCAAAAGCCCCATGTAACAATGCAGAGAATCCTTGTATCTCACTTGTATTCATAAAAAAAGCAAGAATTGAAAATCCATACATATCGGCTACAGGGACGCGACTTTGTTCACTTTGGCAAAATCAAACGCAGTGCAAACGAAAGGGCAGTTTTTCTATAGTTTAAGACTGCTTTTTCGTTTACACCGCTATTGATTGTAGCCTAAAGAATTT
>NZ_JAOQKE010000048.1:0-460 GCF_025567005.1 Muricoprocola aceti | reverse complement strand
CCTTTCTTTCATACTGGTTTAAGTATATCAGATTCATTAAAAACTGTCCGAAAAAGTGTCTTAATTTATGAGACCATTATAATTTTTCCATTTGTAGTAGGCAGCTCTATTGATTTTCAGAATTTCGCACATAGTACTGACCGGATACTCAGAATGCTCTTCAGAAAGCTCCTTTATAGCAATATATGAATCATGATGTCTTATTCTGCGCAGTGTCACCTCCTCTCGATTTCTTCTAGTTTTTTTAATAAATCAATCTCTATTTGTTGTCGTTTCTTTTCTGCTTTCAATAGTCTATTCTCAGCTCTGAGTTTTTCCAATTCACTCAGTTCATCCGCTGATTTATTACGCCCACGACCGTCTTTAAGACCATCGACACCTAGTATAATAATGATGTAGTCAATGAAGACTACTTGATTAACAAGTTTCTATAAATCAGATAACAGAAGAGGGTGTTCTT
>NZ_JAOQKE010000047.1:0-995 GCF_025567005.1 Muricoprocola aceti | reverse complement strand
TCAGACTGTAGACAAACTTGGTGTTGGGGATTATGCCCAGCACCATTTTTCTTTTAAAACTTCTTTTCTTTTTATTTTTTTCAAAATCAACAAAAATCTGGCTGTATTCCAGCCTCGTTTTTCCAGAATTTTTGCCAGTTTTTTCAAATTCATGCATGCGAAGGTAAGCCCGGCTTTCATTTCCATCCGCGCCTTTCCTACATACTGCGTATATCGAAATCCATGTTGTTCTTTCGCTGTACCGAATATCCTCTCTATGGTTTCTTTTCTTAACTGATAGATCTGTCTGTTTCCGATCGTGTGCCGAATGTCTTCTGCCACTTCCATATATTCTTCCCATACATGACGTGTGATCAGTTTTATATGATCCTTGCTTTCTGTGCATTTTGAAAGATATTGGCATTCAGCACAATGTTCACCGCAGCTTTTATACTCTTTATATCCACTTCTGTTTGTTGTACTGTATGTCAATATATGTGCTCCCGGACATATATAACAATCATAGTATTCATCATATGCGAATTCGTGTTTTCCGAAAAAGTCTTCTTTGGTCTTGGGACGGGTATACGGAAAAAGTGGTTGAATTCCATCTTCCAACAGCCGATGGGCGATTGCCGGAGTTTTATATCCTGCATCTGCAACTACCATCTGCGGATTCAGTTTAGATATCTTATCGTATAATGCTTTAAAAGTACGACTGTCATGCTCATTACCAGGATGTACTGTATATCCAAGGATCCAGCCATGTTTATCACAGGCAGTTTCTACTGCATATGCAAAAACGTGTTTATGTTCACCCTTTCGAAACCATCCACTTTCCGGATCGCTGATGCTGCATTTTTGTGTTTTCACATCTTCAGGAAGTTCTTCAGATATAGAATCTTTACCATTTCCGGTTCCACCGGATGCAGGTGGCTGGTTATCATCTTTTTTCTTTAATGGCTTTTTTCCATGTGCCAGACGATCTTTTTCAATCTCTCTATTTAATTCCTCTT
>NZ_JAOQKE010000046.1:0-1670 GCF_025567005.1 Muricoprocola aceti | reverse complement strand
GAAAAAAATAAAAAGAAAAGAAGTTTTAAAAGAAAAATGGTGCTGGGCATAATCCCCAACACCAAGTTTGTCTACAGTCTGATTAATTATCTAGTATTTATGTATCATAAAAAGTACAGCCTATTTATTGAGACTGCTTATTTTATCTGATACAACAAGGAAAATTGAGATTTTATTTTATAAGGAGGAATCAATAATGAGAGGTGTCGAAACCCGAATTCAGGAAATCAGACATAAAATCTTTACAGAGGTTGCGCGTATGGCATATCATACCGAATGGCCTGTAAAAGATCGTATGGAAGCGCTTCCATACAAGATTATTCCCGGCGAAAAAGGAAATTTTAGGAATGATGTATTTTGGAGCGTGCTATAGTCGGAGAGAGACTTCGTCTGGCAATGGGTCTTCCTTACCGCAGTGCTGCAGAGCATTCACCTATATCAGATGGAATCGAGGCTGCCGACAAAGATGAAACCTACTATACACCGCCTCTTATCAATGTTATAAAATTTGCATGTAATGCATGCCCTGAAAAAAGAGTACATGTTACAGACGGCTGTCAGGGATGTCTGGCTCATCCATGCATGGAGGTATGTCCAAAAGATGCTGTATCGCTAGATCGCACAACCGGAAAATCTGTAATTGACCAGGAAAAATGCATAAAGTGCGGACGCTGTGCAAGCGTATGTTCATATAATGCAATTATTGTTCAGGAACGTCCATGTGCAAAGGCCTGTGGCATGGATGCCATTTCTTCTGACGAAAACGGCAAAGCAAATATCGATTATGACAAGTGTGTTTCGTGCGGACAATGCCTTCTCAACTGTCCTTTTGGTGCGATTGCTGATAAATCCCAGATTTTTCAGACTATCAGAGCTATACAGTCCGGTGAAAAGGTCTATGCTGCAGTTGCTCCTGCATTTGTTGGACAGTTTGGTCCAAAAGCTACTCCCGGAAAGCTACGTGCAGCCATGAAGGCTCTTGGTTTTGCAGATGTATTTGAAGTAGCTATAGGTGCAGACCTCTGTGCCAAGCAGGAGGCCGAGGACTTCCTAAAAGAGGTACCGGATGAACTTCCTTTCATGGCAACCTCATGTTGTCCGGCATGGTCAGTCATGGCTAAAAAACTCTTCCCTGAGCATGCAAAATGTATCTCAATGGCACTTACACCTATGACACTCACTGCACGTCTTATAAAGCAGCATAATCCAGATGCGCGCGTGGTATTTATCGGACCATGTGCTGCCAAAAAACTTGAAGCTATGCGACGCAGTGTACGAAGTGAAGTGGATTTTGTCCTTACATTTGAAGAGATGACCGGTATTTTTTCTGCAAAGCATGTGGACCTTGAAAACATCGAGGAAGATCCTGCAGGTGTCAGCGATGCTTCAACAGACGGAAGAAACTTTGCAGTCGCAGGAGGTGTGGCACAGGCTGTTGTTAATGTTATAAAACGTGATCATCCGGATCAGGAGATAAAGGTAGCAAATGCAGAAGGTTTAAAGGAATGCCGTCAGCTCCTTAAACTTGCAACTCTAGGCAAGTATCCCGGATATCTACTTGAAGGTATGGCATGTCCTGGAGGTTGTGTTATAATGGTCTCATAAATTAAGACACTTTTTCGGACAGTTTTTAATGAATCTGATATACTTAAACCAGTATGAAAGAAAGG
>NZ_JAOQKE010000045.1:0-1726 GCF_025567005.1 Muricoprocola aceti | reverse complement strand
ATGTCGGAAAGCCGTGTGAGGGAGAACCTCATGCACGGTTTGATGAGGGGAAAGAGGGCAAAGCCCTCTAACCTACTCTACCGTGGTTATATTGCGGAAAAGCTGAAAGGCCTGGAAACTGAATTATCTTTGGAGTGCCGTATCACTCTGAATGGAGAAGAACGATGGGTCCGCAATGTGGTCATACGTGGCTAAATAGAGGATTCAGAATATGCCATGATCTTTCTGCGTGATATCACAGAGGCAAAGGTAGAGAGCGCACGGCATCTGCAGATGGCAGCGGATAATGCTTCCATGGAGCAGCTGATTCAGAGCATTGTGCGTCTGGTTGACCGCTTTGTTGTCTGTGATCTGGAAAATGACAGATATGAATTCTACAATCTGAATGGACAAATGATATATAAACCTCTGGGCTTTTATCATGATTTTCAGATGCAGGTTCTTGAAAAATACAAGACACTGGAACCATTGGAAGCTATCGATATTCTAACAGCACCGGATAATATCCGGAAAAAACTGAAAAGTGAAAATGATATTTATAAGTTTGAGTATTGCAGCCTGGATGAAAAGACTTATAAAATCGCTTCTTATATTCCCTTGGAATGGAAGAATGGAAAGCTGGAAAAGGTATTGCTGGCATCCATGGATGTGACACAGGAGAAGAAAGCAGAGATTGAATCCCGTCAGGCACTGAAAGAGGCTTACCGGTCAGCAGAAAATGCAAATTGTGCGAAGACAGAATTTCTTTCCAATATGTCCCATGATATTCGCACACCGATGAATGCCATTGTCGGTCTGACGGCAATCGCAGGAGCAAATATTGAGAGTCAGGACAGAGTGATTGAGTGTCTTGGCAAGATCACAGAATCAAGTCGTCATCTGCTGGGACTGATCAATGAAGTGCTGGATATGGCACGTATTGAAAGTGGAAAAATGACACTGGCACAGGAAGATTTCAATCTGTCAGAGCTGGTAGATAATCTTATTACACTTACGAAACCGGTGCTTGATGAACATAAACATAATTTTGATATACACATCAATCATATTGAACATGAGGCTGTCTGTGGTGACAGCTTGAGGATTCAGCAGGTATTTGTGAATCTGATGAGTAATGCGATCAAGTATACACCGGATGGTGGAAATATTACTTTTTCGATAGAGGAAAAACCCAATGGATTTTCAGAACTTGGATGCTATGAATTTACGATTGAGGATAATGGAATCGGTATGTCACCGGAATTCCAGAAAATCATGTTTGATCCTTTCAGCCGTGCAGATGACCACCGGACAACCAGAGTTCAGGGAACCGGTCTTGGAATGGCAATCAGCAGAAATATTGTGAACCTGATGAATGGTAATATTAAAGTGGACAGTACCTTGCACAAGGGAACTAAAATCACAGTAACAATTTATCTGGAGCTTCAGGAAAAAGAAAAAGAACAGGACAAAAATCTGATGAATCTGCCGGTTCTGGTAGTGGATGATGATAAGACATGCTGTGAAAGTACAGTTGCCACACTGAAGGAAATCGGTATTATGGGTGAATGGGTTCTCTCTGGCAGGGAAGCGGTTGAGCGCTGTTATGCACGGCATGAGTTGAAAGATGATTACTTTGCTGTTATTTTAGACGATAGTGTCAAATGACCTATGAAAAAACTGGGCAAAGAAAAAGGCTCAGATGAACCTTGAAAATTGCAGATATTTTAGTCTGAGGTAAACTATC
>NZ_JAOQKE010000044.1:0-1883 GCF_025567005.1 Muricoprocola aceti | reverse complement strand
TGATGAAGGAAGAACACCCTCTTCTGTTATCTGATTTATAGAAACTTGTTAATCAAGTAGTCTTCATTGACTACATCATTATTATACTAGGAGTTAATTTGAAGAAAAAGAAATTCCTTAGACTGAAGAATACAGGTAGTATCCTTGTGCTTATGGGGCTTTTGATAATTTTTGTAATAGCACTGTACACATTTATCCTGCAAAGTTCTTACACTAAGACCGCCCTTGAAACAGAAATTGCGCGTGATACAGCGAGTGCAGATGCAGTACATAAGCTTGTGAATGGAAAAATCGGAAAAGAAGATTTTGCTCAAATCAAAGATCAATCTGATGAAAAGAAGCAATTATATAAGGATATTTCTTCATATTTCAATGAAATCAGAACACTGAATTCTACTCGATATATTTACACCGCTACAAAAAATGAAGAAGGAAAACTCGTTTATGTGGTAGACGGTTTGGATTCGGATGCGGATGATGTAAGACACCCTGGAGATTATATTGAGGAAGAAATGGTTCCGTATATTGATAGGGCTATTTCTGGGGAGAATGTGTACTCTCAGGATATCATTGATACAACATGGGGTCCGATTTTTACGGCTTGCTATCCTGTAAGCGCAAATCATGATGGGACAGGAGAAATCATTGGCGTATTTTGCATTGAAATGGATATGCAATCAGCTTATGGAATGGTTGAAGAGACGAATCATATTTCCATCATCTGCGGTTTAGTCGCAGGAGCTGTATTGCTTTTAATTTGTCTATATACCTATTATGTTTACCAGAAAAGCAAGGCAGAAGAGCAAAAACAAAAACAACCTCTACATAGAGATTTGACAGGTGTTCATGTTCTTATGGCAGAGGATAATGAGCTAAATGCTGAACTTGCTACGATAATGCTAGAAGATGCCGGTATGACCGTAACACGCGCATCAGATGGAAAAGAAGTCGTGAATTTGTTTAAAAATCATCCACGAGACACATACGATCTTATTTTGATGGATATTATGATGCCAAACATGGATGGACACCAAGCAGCAAAAGCCATTCGAGCCTTGGGTATAGAGCGATCCGATGCAGTTATGATTCCAATTATAGCTTTGTCTGCAAATGCTTTTATAGATGATATTCAGGAATCCCTGGATTCAGGCATGAATGACCATATTTCCAAGCCGATTAACATGGAGGAATTAACTGATACAATCGCTAAATACATTAAACGTGACACATGTTTGGCAAAGGAACTAAAGCAGAAACAAAATGACGGATAAATGCCGGAGCACCAGGAAAATCGCATCGTTATCAGTTATATTTCTATAAAAATGAGACAACGAAAAAAGAAATTGATGTAATCTCCTATTGAGGTCAAGAGTGGAAATACACGTACAAATTCACTAAAGTCGATCATGAAAAATAATAAAGATATACGCTATGGATATAAGTTCATAGATGGAAATATAGGAACCAGCGAAGAGGGAATAATTACATTACCGCTCTATATGATCGCTTTCCTTGCGTAATCTTGCTCTGCTTTTCTTAACATGAAGCTTTTGCAAACACTGTCTCCAGAACAAGAGGAAGTGTTTCCAAAAGCTTCTGGTATTCCTTCTCTATATTTTCATTATATGGCAGTGTATCTTGATTTGATTTCCATAGCCAGCATAATGGTGCATGTTTTACAGTAGCAAGAAATTATTTTTTGAAAATTTTGTATTTTTCTGAAATTTAGTACGGAAAAGAGCATATGGCTTTTCTCCCAATGAGGTGGGGAATTGAAACATCTTTTGTAAGCGCCTAATAACAGGGTGGATTTAACTTCCACCGAAAATCTGCCATAATCATAGAGGATAGACGCCAGCATTTTACTACAGATCTGACGCTAG
>NZ_JAOQKE010000043.1:0-2774 GCF_025567005.1 Muricoprocola aceti | reverse complement strand
GACATTCCGACAGTTTTACAACATCCCATCCTTTCGGATTCTTTATTGAATCTCCAAACAATTCGACAAATCGGGCTTTTATAAGATCATCTAATCGTCCCAGTTCATTTTCTCTTAATTTTACGATTCTATATAGTCTATCCAATCTCTCACAGACAGCAATCTGTTCTTTTATTGTGATTTTAGTTATACTGAACCTTGATACATAGTCATCTATTTTCAAATTATGAAGACCTGTTGTTTTATTCTCAAAAACCCTTGTACCTCCACGTTTATAATTAGCAAACAATGCATAAAATACATATTTCGGTTTCCATATCTCTTGCATTTTAACCCGAAGTAGTCCTGTAAAATTATTGAATAAATATGTATTTTCATCACCATCAAAATATATAACCCTTCCAACTGGAAACTTATCGCTTCCACCTGACTTTTCAATAATAATATCTCCCTTGCGAAGATATTTTTCCTCTATATCTTTCTTTTCAATCCTTCTTCTAACTACATTATTATAATTTACAACACCTTCGTTAGTAAAGTTTGTGGTTCTGAGAACCGGAATCCCCCTTTCCTCCTCATCATCTACTCCCCATTCGCCAGATAGAGCTTTTCCTGTTATATCAATTAATTTCACCATTTATATCATCCACACAAATATAAATTGATCTTTTTCAACTCATATATTTTTGATGGGAATTCTTGACATTGCTTTGGTTTACCATTGCATATTGCATGGTTGTGTCTATCTGTGAATGCCCCAATATTTTCTGTACCTGTTCGATCGGCATTCCTTTATCGATTGCTCTAGTTGCCATGGTTCGCCTAAATTTATGTGGATGTATTCTTTCCAATTCCAGTCTACGCCCTAATTGCCGCAATCGAATCTCTACGCCACTTATTTTTAGTCTGTCATGAGGCGCATCTAGTGTCACAAATAATGCATGATTTTGATCTTTTCGTTCTGAAATATATTCTTTTAAATGTACTTTAGCTTTTGCATCAAAATAAACTCGTCTTTCTTTATCTCCTTTTCCATAGACAACACATTCTCGACCTTCCAGATCAATATCATCTATATTCAGATTCACCAGTTCACCTACTCTGATTCCTGTAGAATATAGCAAGTCAATCATAGCAAGATCTCGAATCTCTTTACAATTGTCACGTAATTTTTCGATTCCCTCGTCTGTGATTACATTCTTGACAACCGTCTTAGTTTTGATCTTATGGATCCTTCTCATAGGACTTTTCAGTATATAATCTTCCTCTTCCAACCAGGAAAAAAAGCTGGAAATGTTTCTTCTGATATTATCTACTGTTACATTTGAACATCCATTTATTTTCTGATAATCCGCCAAATATGTTCTGATTTCTTCTGTTGTAATCTTTCTAACGCTGGTTTCTATTTGAGATAACAAATGTTCTACTGTTACCTGATAATACTGAATCGTTCGTTCTGAGCATCCTTCTATCCTTTTTGCATCTAAGAACATTTTCAAAAACTCTACATTCGAAATTTCCTGTTTATCTGCTTCATTCTCTGAAAATATTTTCAAAACCACTTCCTGTAATTTTTTCATCTGTGGAATAGACAGATATTCAGACATTTCGTTTAACAATGTAACAATTTTTTCTTCCATGCCGGTATACTTCCTTTCTGTTTACCAGCATCCTTCTCCAAATCATCTTAAAGCATTTTATTTTCTTTGTAACATTCAAATAAATATGACGGATTTTCATAATATACGCTACTGTTATAATCATCAATTTTGGAACTCAAAAATGAATTATATACTTTCAGCAGTGCATCTACTGCTCCTATTTTTTCCTCTTCTGCCACCTGCAAAACCAGCCTTTTGTACACTTTTCCAATATCCCAATATGTTGGAATTGCGTAACGACAATCTCCTACATTATCAAAATTTCCATTCTCGATCTGGCACTCTTTAATAAAATAATCACTGACACTATCTATATTATCGCAGTGATAAACATCTGCTAAATCATATATTTTTTCCAGATATACTTTTCCGATCTTATTTACCACATATTTCCGTTCATTTTTCGTCTTTCTTGCAATATAATCAATCAAGCTACACGTGTAAAAAAGGTCATTGCTTTCTTTGGATTCACGCCCATTTCCAATCATTCTTTAACCTCCTCAAATCCACGATATTCCAAGCATTTCAATGCTTCTTCAGAACAAAAAGCAATCTGATGTGTTGGATATTTGAATTTTGCCAATACCCAGAACTGCTCTCTTGTTATTACTCCATCCATATAATCTGATATAAAGTTGTAAATCTGATCATCTGCCATGGCCCCGATCACAATATCATAATCATGATCTTTTCCACTACGACAATCGATGATAAAATCCAACCATTCTTCCGACATTTCTGAAAATTCTTTGATATTCAGAGACATATTCATTCTGACTTCATAAATAGAAACAATTTTTTTATCGTACCTCTTCGCCCAACGCTGTGCCTGTTCCTTGATAATGGTACAATAAAATCCTGTTCCAAAATCCTTTGTATTTCTTCCTTTTCGAATTTCCGGCTTTTGTACTGTCTGATATCCACCGTGATATACTGTCATTATTCCCATATGCTTTCACCTACCCAAAATACTGCTGCATTAAACTGTCAAATAATTTCTGCGTTTCATCCAAAGCCTTCTGCACTACAACCTTTGATTTGTTGACTTGTTCCAATACTCCCTCAAGTTTCTTCTGCTCAGAAATCGGTGGACAGATAACCTCTATATTCTTC
>NZ_JAOQKE010000042.1:0-3096 GCF_025567005.1 Muricoprocola aceti | reverse complement strand
GCGATAGTTTACCTCAGACTAAAATATCTGCAATTTTCAAGGTTCATCTGAGCCTTTTTCTTTGCCCAGTTTTTTCATAGGTCATTTGACACTATCGTCTTGTTATTCGTATCTGTTCAGTCTCCTCACAATGGATTCTGAATCGTTACGGTTATTTTATTTATTGTATCACTATGATCTTCAGATGACAACTACGCTCTCTCACAGTTACTTTAATAAACTTTTACTTTGCAAGTCACTGTTTTTTTACCTGATTTCACAGTAATTTTAGCTGCTCCTTTTTTCTTCGCTGTAACTTTTCCATTTTTACTTACCTTTACAACTTTTGAATTGGAAGATTTATAAGTCACTTTTTCCTGAGATGTATAAGGATAACGCTTTACTTTCAGGGTTTCTGTCTTACCAGCTTTCAGTTTGAGTGACTTCTTGTTTACCGTAACTTTTGTAGTTTTTACTTTTCCTTTCTGGACAATCACCTTTACTGTAATCTTTTTTCCACTGGCCAGTGTTGCAGTCAGCTTTGCTGTACCTGCCTTTTTCGCTGTCAGTTTGCCCGCCTGATTCACCGTAAAAATTCTGGTATTGCCTGATTTATAGGATTTTACATAATCACCGTTTGGTATATTCATTACTTTAAAAGCGGAAATTTTCTGTTTTACCTGTAGTCTTACGGTTGAAGCACTTGTCTTTCCTGTGGTATTTTTGCTGCTTCCTGCTTTTTTCTTAACATGGATAGTCTGTGAGACTGTTATCTTTTCTGAAGCGGCAGTAATCGTTGTATCTCCTGCCGCAAGTCCTGTTACAATTCCCTGTTCATTTACCGTAGCTACAGAGGAATTGCTGCTGGTCCATGCGAAGCTATCTGCATTGAGCTTTGCATATGCATACTGCCATCCTTTATTCACCATAGCCACCTGAAGCGGCAGCTTATTTCCTGCATACAAAGTATCATCTTCTTCATCTCCAGAAACGTAAAGGCCGAACTGAGAGCTATATTCATCGTAAACGTATGGAATCAATTCTGTCACAGAACGATTCTGCGGCGGATTTCCAGTTTCTGCTTCGCTACTTCCAAAAGCCTGAACCCAGAACCAGGTACCACCCTGTTCAAAGCATCCTACTCCAATCGACTGATAATCGTCCGTAAGGATGTTAGCCCGATGTCCTGGAGAATTCATCCAGATAGTCATGATTCCATCTGCCGTTCTGGAACCGGCAGCAATATTTTCACCATTCATTTTAGAAGATGCTGAAAAACACATTGTCTGATTTGGACGGGTATGAGAAAAGTCTACACAACTTTCCGCAGCTCTTTTCATTGCAGCCTCAAGAAGATCCTGATCCATGGTAAGTGGCGATAATCCTGCTTTTGTCCGTTCCTTATTCACAATAGCCAATACCTCATAAGCCGCATCATAATGCCGGGTACCACTAATCGTAATATAATCCATCTGATCATAACTGCCTTCTATAAATCCACTCAGATCAATCTGGAATCCTGCCATTGCCGGTACTATTTCTGCTGAGTTTACTGTCTTCGAATCCTGATTTCCTTCTGCCGCTGCAGGAAAGGTATTTGTTAAGACAAACAGACCTGCCAGTGCTGCTACACACATACATTTTCGTAGCTTCATACTTCATTTTTTCCTTTGCTATAGTTATTTTATTATAGAGCTGAACCGTTTCTTATGTCCAGCCATATGAGATCTTTTCTTTATTTAAGATAGCGTTTTCTGTTGGCTGCTGTATTTTTCCGGAACCCTTTTCCTGCAATTTCAATATTCGGCTCTAATGTTACCAGTTTTTCCTTATTCAGCTGGCGTTCGTACGCTTCTATCTTTTTCTTTGTTGTCTTTTTACCGTTCCGTTCGTAATAATGCTTATTTACATTATAATCATAACTATTGTGTGCGGCATCAACGATCTTTCCATTCTTGATCGCATAATAGGTCTTTTCATGAATACCGGCACCACCCTGTTCAAATAACAGTACATGCTTCTTTTTATAATACATCCATTTGCTGCCGCCCCAGCCACCTCGGGCCAGAAGTCTTACTGCTTTGTTCTGACGGCAGGTATAAAGATAGCAAACCTTTCCTCTGGTAATGAGAATCTCTTTCACACCGTTTCCATCCAGATCCATCAGATAAAAAGAATCTGCCATATACTTCTGTCCATCACCATAGATGTCATCAAAATATCTTGTCTCCAGTGCCACTTTATACGCTGTCAACGCCTTTTCCTTCAACGTTTGTGCCTGTGTTGTAATATTCATGCAAAAGACCATACATATCATAAGCACAAACATACTCCAAAACTTCTTTCTTCTCATCCTTTTCATATGTACCTCTCTCCCTTCCTGACTATATATAGCCTTTTTCTTATAGTTTCATATTATCCCCCGAGTGTCTGTCAATGCTTTTTCTCGCAATTCAGAAACTTGCCAAAAATTAAAAAAATACAGATCAAACCAAACGGCTCAATCTGTATTTCTATTACCTATGCTATTCTCTTCTGCAATCATTTCTGTCGAAAGCCACTTTTACACGTCCCCAATGGCCTAGATTCTGACAAAATCTACCTTATATTCATCGCTGCCTTTTTCGTCTACCGTATAGTAAGCTGCCATCTGAGCAACATTCAGATAAATCCGAATCGTTCCGTTCAGCCCTTTTTCTGCTGCGTCTTTCTTCACTGCTTTTTTTATATCTTCCAGAGAAATGTCCAGCCCGGATACTTCCAGTATCACAGATGAGACTCTGTTGCCTGCATCTTTTGCTGCTTTGGTTACTGTTTTTACCGTATCTTCTGCTTTTTCTGCTGCATCCTTCACGGTTTCTTTTGCCTTTTCCACAATTGGTGTATTCAAGATGTCTTTTGCACTGTCTTTTACTTCCTGAACTGCTGCCTTTGCAATACTACTTGCAGTCTGTCTCTTTTTTCTCATAATTAATCCTTTTCTCCTTTTTCGATTCTATATTTATCAGACGTTTGCGAAACGCAAAAAGCTGCATAAATGGTGTGCTACCCGTCAAGTAGACAATTAAAAAAACAAAAAATATTTTCTGCCCGGTGTTATGCCGGGCAGTTTTTATG
>NZ_JAOQKE010000041.1:0-3527 GCF_025567005.1 Muricoprocola aceti | reverse complement strand
CTTAAGAGCGGCTGGAAGAAGCGAAGCGAATTCCGAGTGACCGCGAGTAAGCGAGTATAGTCTGGGAAACACGGATGAAAAAGTATTTACCGTATGCGGTTTTGAAGGTACAAAACCTTTTATTTGAGATTCAGGAAAATCCTGGATCTTTTTTAGTTATAAAAACACCTATATAACAGAAAGACTATCGACTAAAAACCGATAGCCTTTTTTACTGCCGGAATGTCTCCGGTAAAGATGATGCCATTCATTCCCAGAGCCTGTCCGGCTGCAATATTTTCTGCAAGATCGTCCAGGAAAAAGCATTCTTCCGGTTTTAGCTGATAAGTATCAAACAAATAACGATAAATGGCCGGATCCGGTTTGGCCAGTTTCAGCGGAGCAGAAAAAACGATTCCGTCAAATTCATTTAAGATGGAATAATATTGTTTGGCAACTTCTGCAAAGCGGGTAGAGGCATTGGATAAAAGATAAATGGAGTAACCGGCCACTTTTAATTCGTGAATAAAGTCCCAGGTATCAGAAAGTGGATTTACATACTGGAACCAGTTATCATAGAAGTTACGGGCTGTTGTTTTCAGGCGAGCAGGGAGAATAGCAATAGTTTCTTCTGCAACCTGGTCGTAATCCACAGTTCCGGCGTCTAATGCAGGCCAGTTGTGGAAAATAGCATCGGACAGGATCTGGAAATCCTTTTTATTGTCAACATAATGATTTAAAATATAATCCGCATCAAAGCTCCCCACCACATTTCCAAAGTCGAATATAATGTTCTTATAATTCATAACAGAGTCCCTTCCTGGATGTTACACAAATAATTTTTCGATGTATTATACCGTATTCACTTTATCATACAAGTAACACTTATGTCAAAGCCGTCATTTTGGTTGCAGATAATGGAGTGAATAGTAAGCTTTTTTATCATGACAGAATATTGTAAATGCCTGGGGAACATGCGATAATGAAAAAAATCGTGTCTGTTCAGTGTTTTTACAGGTGTAATGCCAAAATTCAATAATCTGATGAGTAGATGAAAAAGGAAAGGATATGAGAAAATGTCACATACAAGTGAAAGAGTAAGACGAGAATGGAAGATTGGAGATGCAAAGAGAGATGCAGGTCTGACTACGCCAGATGATATTCAGCGATTTGATAATATTTCCTATGGAGAGGATCTGGTCTGGAACCTTCTGGATGTTTATCGTCCAAAGAAACAGGATGGGAAATTACCAGTGATTGTGAATATTCATGGCGGTGGCTGGGTCTATGGAGATAAAGAAATTTACCAGTTCTATGGTATGTCACTGGCGCAGAGAGGATTTGCAGTGGTGAATTTTTCCTATCGTCTGGCTCCGGAAGCAAAATTCCCGGCACAGTTGGAGGATATCAACAATGTGATCACCTGGATGTATCAGAATGGGGATAAATACGGCCTGGATATGGAACATGTATTTATGGTAGGAGATTCAGCCGGTGGACATCTTTGTGGAATCTATAGTGCAATCTGCACCAATGAGAGATATGCTATGCAGTATAATTTTGTAATTCCTAATGGGTTTATTCCAAAAGCTCTGGGATTAAATTGTGGGGTATATAATCCACTTGCAGATAACGAAATATTGGGAAGGGAAGAGGATGAGGACTTAATGGAAGATTTGTTGCCAGAAAATGGATCGATTAGAGAACGGGCATTGGTAAACCTGACAAATCACATTACACCTCAGTTTCCGCCGGTTTATCTGATGACAGCAATAGGGGATTTTTGCAGATCACAGGCAAAAGTGTTGGAAGATGCTTTGAAGAAAAACGATGTGTATTATGAGTTTAAAACCTATGGAACAGAAGAAAAGCCATTATATCATGTATTTCATGTAACTATTTAGGAGACAGAAGGGCAGAAATGTAATGATGAAGAATGCGCCTTCTTTCGGAAATATTTAGTGTAAGTTCCCTTCGTTCCTAAAACAAAAAGCCCCATCCAAAGGATGGAACTTTTTAATTGAATGATGCGGAAGATGGGACTTGAACCCACACGGTGTAACCACCACAAGATCCTTAGTCTTGCTCGTCTGCCAATTCCGACACTTCCGCAAGCAATAGATATTATATCTATATATAGAAGAATTGTCAAGAAAAAAATGGAATTATTCACCCCCCAATTTTCCAACTTATCGTATTATATGTATCTGAGGATTTTGACACTCCGATTTATCTATGTTATACTCACAAAAATGAAATATGCTCGGGAGGCTTATGGAAAAATATAGAAAATTTTTGATTTTATCTTTGAAAATAGGTATCGGAAGTTGTGCAGCATTACATCTGGCTGAATATCTAAATCTGGAATATGCGATTTCTGCCGGGACAATTACATTGCTGACATTACTTACTACGAAATGGGAAACTTTACGTTTGTCGCTTTGGCGTATTGTCACGTTTCTGTTTACGATTCTGTTAGCGCTCATTTTTTATCCGTTGATTCCGATTCCGTGGATGGCCTATGGATTACTGCTTACAGTTCTTGTTTTTTTTAGTGAACTCCTGGATCTGCGGGCAACTCTTTCTGTTAATGCAGTAGTAGCTGCTCATCTGCTTACGCAAAGGGATCATATGGGACAGGCAGTAATCAATGAATTTTTGCTGATTTTGCTGGGCATTATTCTGGCAGTATTATTTAATCTGTTTCAAATGAATTATCGGCATAAGCAGCATATCATTTCCAATATTTCCTTAATAGAAGGTCGTCTGCAGATGCTGATGGGGGCGTTGGCTGCCTATCTTTCCAATAAAACAATGGAGCGAGATGTCTGGGCGGATATTGTCTGTCTGGAACAGGATATTCAGGGATGTGTGAAAGAAGCCTATGAATATCAAAATAACACGTTCCATTCTCATCCGGAATATTATATTTCTTATTTTGAAATGCGTTATAATCAGTGTCAGATTCTGCATAATCTACATTACGAAATGCAAAAGATCCGGACTGTGCCGGAGCAGGCGCACATCATTGCAGAATATATGTTATATCTGAGCGATTTTATTGTAGAACACAATTTACCAGAAGCCCAGTTGCATCATTTGGAAGAAATACTGGATTCTTTTAGAGAGTCGTCATTGCCTCAAACACGTGGAGAATTTGAAAGCCGGGCCATTTTATATCATATTATGATGGATTTGGAGGATTTTCTTCAATATAAAAGGAGATTTATTGACGGATTAGATGACCGACAACGTGAGATCTACTGGAAGTCATGAGAAAAATATTATAGTGTGAAAAAATACTTGACAATTCCCGTGTATATGGATATAATATTTCTTGCTTGCGGAAGTGTCGGAATTGGCAGACGAGCAAGACTAAGGATCTTGTGGTGGTTACACCGTGTGGGTTCAAGTCCCATCTTCCGCATATTAAAAGGTTCATCCATTCGGATGGATCTTTTTTTATGTCGTGTGTCCAGCGAAGCTGGACCACACTTGCCGGTGTAAGTCCGGTCACGGTAATCGCCAGTGAGCCGTGTAGCTAAACT
>NZ_JAOQKE010000040.1:0-6688 GCF_025567005.1 Muricoprocola aceti | reverse complement strand
ATGTCGGAAAGCCGTGTGAGGGAGAACCTCATGCACGGTTTGATGAGGGGAAAGAGGGCAAAGCCCTCTAACCTACTCTACCTTGGAAAGTGACATCCCAGCGGTCAGCTTCTGTAAAACAGTAAATCTAATTTTGGAGGAAAACATCATGGGTAAAAGTTATAAACCAATTACAAGTATGAAAGAAGTACCAGAGCAGCTTAGAAAATTACGCCGACAGTATCTGCGTTATCAACAGGCAGAAATCATTTACAGCATTTCCCATAAGAAACTTTTGGAGCTTGCAAGTGATGCAGGTGCAATTTACAGAATAGATGGAACGGTACTGATTAATCGGGATATTTTTGATACTTATCTGGAACGATTCCATGAACCGGCAACAGGAAAAGGAAAGGAGAAAATGACAGATGAGCGGTAATGTATGGATGTTTTCAGATGAGATTGACGATGAAGATCTGGAATTTATGAGCCATGACTATGTGACCTACAATATGGCATGTGAATATTACAGGTTGGGAATCAAACCAGTAGTCTGTATGGCACATGAAGCCGGAGCAGTATATAAGATTGGAAAGAAAGTATTGATTCGGAGAAGTTTATTTGAAGCGTATCTTCGGGAACAGAGGAAGATTTGATAGAGGAGAAGAACATGAGTGAACAGAGAAAAATAATACATGATGATAACAATGGATTAGATTATGTGCTGGTGGGAGATTATTACATACCGATGTTAGCTTTGCCAGAGGAAAACAGACCGATTGGTTACTGGGGAATGCTTCGGAAAGAATATCTGAAAAAATATAAATCGGGTATGTATTCTTATCTTCTGTTGACCGGAAAACTGGACAGCTATCTGGCAGATCTTAACGAACAGGCACAGGAACGGTATGAGCTGATTGAAGCACAAATGAGAAGTACTGAAGGCGTAACAGAAAAATTGAAGGCACGGAATCCTATGGAGCGGGTGCGGCAGTGTAATAACATCAAGAATCGTGTGCAGGAAATTGTGTTGAGTGAATTGATATATGTATAGGAGGATCGTATGAGATACAGGATTGAATATGCAGATGGAAGATGCTGCAATTTCGCAAACAGCAGAAAAGATTTACTGGATTGGTTGAAACTGTTGAAAGATGAACAGATTGTTGATATTCGTAAAATATATAAAAGCGGTGTTACCGATTCAGTTCTGGATAGTTACCGGAGTTATCTGAAACAGTGAGATAACATGGACAGGGCAGGTGTAAGTCTATGAAACTGACAGAGGAGAGTGAAGAATTTATCAATCTAACAATAACGGAGCATATGGGGAAAGAGTACGCAGAATGGAAAATAAAACAGCAGTCTGTGGCAGAGCCAGATAAAGTTGAAGAGGAATATGAAAAGGTAATTGCTTCATTATCACCAGAACAAGAAGAGGCAATTACAAAATACTGTGATGCCATATTTAGCAGTGGAGCAGATACAGAAGAATTTTTTTATCGTCTGGGACTGAAAGATGGATTGAAATTAAGGAAAGTAATAAAAGTCATATTGAAATCTCTTTCGTAAGTAAGAAAGTAATTTAAAGAAGCATTGGCTGCAATAGTGGTTGATGCTTCTTTTTTGATTTTTTCAAAATCATCTGACATTCTCTGCTTTCCCGTGTGTGATTAGTAGAAAAAACAAATTTTTCTGCGAAAGTACCGTCCAAACGCCCTCTGAAACTTGCGATTAGTGAGGGAATATTTCATTTCTGCGAAAAAAACTCGCAAAAGAGGGTTGGTAAATACTGTTTCCAACGCTTTATAGGTAGAGGAACAATTATTTTTCAAAAATTCTTCAAAATCATGTCCGTTTTTGTTCGTCCCAGTACAGAGTATGTGAAGGGACTAATGAAATTAAAAGAAAAAATGATAAAAATGCAAAAAAATATCACGATTCTTTTGCATCATGTCAAGTCATTTGACTTTAGTAATTAGAGGACGTTTTGGAATGTTTCTTCGCTGAACCTTGACAATTGATAAGTGCACCCTGGAAGCCTACCAGGAGTTCTGCCATGACCTTTCTTTTTCTGGAAGCAAGCGGAATCATAATGACACTTCCGATGATGGGCGGCTGACCGGAGCCTTATGGTCAGTGTCCTGCTGATGCAGGCAGAGGCAGTCTGAGACGGCTGCAGGTGACAGGGAAACGCACACTAGACCGCTGATGAAAAATGAAACTGATAACAATGTTTACAGGGTGAAATGCCCAGAAAGGACGGTAACGATTATGAATAAAGTGGTTTTAATGGGAAGACTGACAAAGAACCCGGAGATTAAATATGCCGGGAAAGATAATGATATGGCAGTAGCAAGATATACACTTGCGGTAAACAGAAGGTATAAACGTGACGGTGAGCAGGAAGCAGATTTTATTTCTTGTGTCACATTCGGAAATAGTGCAGAATTTGCACAGAAATATCTTCATAAGGGAATGAGGATTGTGATTGACGGTCGTATCAGTACTGGCAGTTATAAGGACAAAGACGGGAAGACAATTTATACCACAGATGTGGTTGTGGAAGAACATGAATTTGCTCAGAACAAGGACAGCGGTGCCGAAGCGAATTTGTCAAGAACAGGGAAAACAGATAAAGACGGATTCATGGAAGTACCAGATGGTGAGCTTCCATTTGACTAACCCGAAGTAAATGGTTGGAGAGGTTGTCTTGTGTCAGGACAGCCTCTTTTCCGTTTTATAGAAGATATCAAAAATTACAGGTATTTAACCTAATGAAATCGTGATATAATCAAAATATGTTTAGATGAAAAATATGGAGGCGTTTATGGGCGTAAGTTATAACAGATTATGGAAAATGCTCATAGATAAAAATATGAAGCGGATAGAGATGCAGTACCTTACCGGGATCAGTGGTAATATTCTTGATCGAATGGGAAAAAATCAGTATGTCTCAATGGAAACGATTGAGAAAATCTGCAAGAAGCTGGACTGCACCGTTGATGAGATGATGGAGTTTACAGATGAAAAGTAACAGGAGAGTGCCACAATGATAGATGCACAACAAAGAGCAGCAGCGAAAGCATTTGCAAAAAACTGGAAAGATCGTGGATATGAAAAAGGCGACAGCCAGATTTTCTGGGTGGAGCTTCTCACAACGGTATTTGGTGTGACGGAAATATCACAGTTTATTTCTTTTGAAGATCAGGTACACCTTGACCATACCAGTTTTATTGACGGGTATATTGAGAAAACCCATGTCATGATTGAACAGAAAAGTATCAACAAGAGCCTGACAGCTGCTATCCGACAGTCCGATGGATCTATGCTGACACCATTTGAACAGGCAAAAAGATATTCTTCTGAATTGCCGTATTCAAAAAGACCAAGATGGATTGTTACCAGTAATTTCCAGTCATTCTATATTTATGACATGGAAAAGCCGGGCGGTGATCCAGAGATTATCCAGTTGGAGAATCTGGAAAAAGAATACTATCGTTTACAATTCCTTGTAGATGAGGGAAATACAAATCTTCAGAGAGAAATGGAAGTTTCCATTGCCGCAGGTGAAATTGTAGGGCTACTGTATGATGCACTGGCAAAACAATATGTCGATCCAACCACAGAGCGTGCAATGAAAAGTCTGAATATCCTTTGTGTCAGGATGGTGTTCTGTCTTTATGCAGAGGATGCGGGTATCTTTGGACAGCATGGTATGTTCCATGATTATCTGGAAGAATTTGATGCAAGAAAAATGAGAAAAGCGATGATTGAACTTTTCCAGATTCTTGATACAAAGCCGGAGGACAGAGATCCTTATCTGAAAGATGATAACCCGCAGCTTGCAGCTTTTCCGTATGTGAATGGTGGACTTTTTGCAAATGAAGATATTGAGATTCCACCGTTTACAGATGAAATCAGGAATTTATTGTTAGAGAAGGCATCAGCAGATTTTGACTGGTCAGAAATCAGTCCGACTATATTTGGCGCTGTATTTGAGAGTACGTTGAATCCTGAGACAAGACGCTCTGGCGGTATGCACTACACCAGCATTGAAAATATTCATAAAGTCATTGATCCACTGTTTCTGGATGATTTGAAAAATGAACTGAAAGAAATTCAGCAGATAACGGTTCAGAGAACAAAAGATAAAAAGCTGAGAGACTTCCAGACAAAGTTATCAAATCTCCGGTGGCTTGATCCGGCATCGGGAAGTGGAAATTTCCTTACAGAGACATATATCAGTATCCGGCGATTGGAGAATGAAGTCATAAAAGAATTGCAGAGAGGACAGATTACTTTTGGTTTTGATGAGTCTTCTCCAATCCATGTTTCTATTGATCAGTTTTATGGAATCGAGATAAATGATTTTGCTGTCACAGTTGCAAAGACAGCACTGTGGATCGCAGAATCACAGATGATGAAAGAGACAGAAGACATCGTTCATATGAATCTGGATTTTCTGCCATTGACAACTAATGCGTTTATTGTGGAAGGAAATTCTTTGCAGATTGACTGGGAGAGTGTTGTACCAAAATATCAGGTTTCCTATATTATGGGAAATCCTCCGTTTGTGGGTGCTAGAGTAATGAGTTCTGAACAGAAAGATGATGTGAAAGAAATTTTTCAGGGCTGGAAAAATGTTGGAAATATGGATTACGTTTGCTGCTGGTATAAGAAATGTGCAGATTTTATGAAGAATACATCAATACGAGCCGCATTGGTTTCGACAAATTCTGTTTCCCAAGGAGAAAGCGTTGCTAATTTGTGGAAACCACTATTGGAAAATGACGTGCATATTGATTTTGCATATCGAACATTTCAGTGGGATAGTGAAGCAAAGATAAAGGCCCATGTGCATTGTGTGATCATTGGATTTAGTATTGCACCTTATAATAAACCAAAGAAAATATTTATAGATGAAAGATATCAAATTGCAAAAAACATCAATGGTTATCTTTTGGATGCAGTGAATGTATATGTTGAGAGCAGAAACAAGCCTATCTGCAATATTCCAGAAATTGGAATTGGAAATAAGCCAATTGATGGTGGGTATTATCTTTTTGAAAAAGAGGAAATGGAAGAGTTCATAAAAAAAGAACCTGAAGCAAAAAAATATTTTCGCCCGTGGTATGGATCAAAAGAATTTATTAATAGGTCACCGAGATATTGTCTTTGGCTAGGTGAGTGTAGTCCTGCTGAATTAAGAAAACTTCCATTGTGTATGGAAAGAGTAAGAGAAGTAAAAGAATATCGTCTGCAAAGTACAAGTGCTGGAACTGTAAAATTAGCTGAAAGACCAACAAGGTTTCATGTGGAAAATATGCCAAAAGGACAGTATATAGTTATTCCTGAAGTTTCATCTCAGAGAAGACGATATGTTCCGATGGGATTTTTTACACCTAATATTTTTTGTAGTAATCTTGTGAAAATTATTCCAGATGCAACACTCTATCATTTTGGAGTGCTCACATCTAATGTACATATGGCGTGGATGCGTGTTGTCTGTGGTCGATTAAAAAGTGATTATCGTTATTCTAAAGACATTGTTTACAATAATTTCCCATGGCCTGAGCCGAGCACTCAACAACGGCAAAAAATTGAACAGACTGCACAGGCAATTCTTGATGCCAGAGCATTATATCCGGACAGCAGTCTAGCAGATCTTTATGATGAATTGACTATGCCGCCGGAACTGAGAAAAGCACATCACCAGAATGATATGGCGGTCATGCAGGCATACGGATTCACAAAAGGCAGTGAAGCCTATAAAAGCGAAGCAGCCTGTGTTGTGGGACTGATGAAACTTTATCAGAAGAAAGTAGAAGACCTTGAAAAAAGATAACACGCCGGATACGGCATAATTCTCTTAGCAAAGCTAAGAGCGCATTTCTATACAGGTGATGGGATCTGCCTGTATCGTGCGACCAGCGGTGCTGTTTATGGATTTGAAAAATTTTGGTGGGTTGAAATAAATGTAGATAAATATCAAGGCGACAATGATAAAAAGTACAACAAAACAGATTATGCAGAAGTAACTTACGCATATAAAAGCAAAGCCTTGATTTGGAATCCAGCACCAGCTATGATGGACAGAAGAAATAGAAAAAATCAAGAAAAGCAAATTTTAAGGGAAAAATATAATATTAATATTTAAGTGTTTCTAATGAATGGAGAATAAGATATGGATAGATTATATTTAGGAGTGTGAATAATTTTACTATCTACACGATTTAGATCGAAATGTTATAAAAGTGTGGAAGTATTTGCACTCAATTGAAAATAAGATTAGCTTTTGTGTTAAGAATCGGTATTAGAGAGTGTACCGGTTCTTTTTATTTACAGAAAAAGTAGGGAGGTTGAAAAATTGAGCAGAGCGAAAAATTCCAAATATGAATCCATGTCACTGGAAGAATTGAAAGCCAACATGGAAAAAAGCAGAAAGCAATTGGAACATGCGATTCATAATAAAAATCTTCTGGAGCAGAGAAAAAAGCTGGTGGAGCGAAAGGAACGTTCCCATAGATTGATTGTTAAAGGAGCAGAGTTTGAAAAAGCATTTCCATTATCAAGAGATCTGGAACAGGAAGAAGTTCAGGATGTTATGGATCAGTTGCAAAACAGTAAGAGCCGGATCTCGTTTGCTCCTGAAGACATGGTTTTTCGCTCCTTTTCTATGGATCTATTATACCATAAAACATGCGAA
>NZ_JAOQKE010000004.1:0-230024 GCF_025567005.1 Muricoprocola aceti | reverse complement strand
TCTGTATCTTTGAAACGGCGGGTATAATTCTTTCCAAATGTAGAGAAATGAGGTACTGGATCTAACATGTCTAGTCCGAGAAACCAGCGGTATGCAACGTTTACCTCGATCTCTTTCATGGTCTGACGCATGCTTTTTATCCCATAGAGATACTGAATGAATGGTATCTTTATCAGCATGACGGGATCCATACTGGGACGGCCGTTATCCGGACAGTATTTTTCTTCAACCAGATCATAAATAAAGTTCCAATTGATTGCTTTATCAATCAATCGCAGCATATGGTTTTGAGGTACCATGTCATCCATGGAAAACATCATCATTTGTTCTCTTTTTTTATCTGTATTTTTCGTCATCATAAAAAACACCGCCCTTCTGATATTTATTATATCAGAAAAGCGGTTCCAACAATAGCAAAACCCTGCAAAAGCAGGGCTTTGTCTACAGTCTGAATTAATGAATTTTAAACCTGATTTTTTGCGTTTCTTTGAAAATAAATGATAATATTAAACTTTAAAATAGGAATGATTACTGTTTTATATTGACTAAAATATTATTATACTATATAATAATTATGGTCAATTAATCATAATTAATAAGAATAAATGGCTATTTAGAGAATACCATTTAAAATACATGGAGAAGATAAAGGGAGAAAAATATGGATGGGAAAGCAATGTATAAGCTGAGTTATGGATTGTTTGTACTGACTGCAAGGGAAGATGAAAAAGACAATGGATGTATTATTAATACAGCCATACAGGCAGCGTCGGAACCAAACCAGTTAAGTATCTGTGTAAATAAGGCAAATTATACGCATGATATGATTCAAAGAACCGGAAAATTTACTGTATCAGTCTTAAGTCAGAAGGCACAATTTGAATTGTTCAAACATTTTGGCTTCCAATCAGGAAGAGATACCAATAAGTTTGAAGCATTTGAGCAGTGTGCCAGGGGCACGAATGGTATTTATTATATTACAGAAGGTACAAATGCATACATTTCTGTGACAGTTACTAAAACAGAGGACTTGGGTTCACATACGATGTTTATCGGTGAGATAACCGATATGGAAGTTTTAAGCAATGTTCCTTCAGTAACATATGATTATTATCAGAATAATATTAAGCCTAAGCCACAGGAGGTTGGAAAAACAGAGGACGGTCAGACAATATGGCGTTGCAGAATTTGCGGATATGAATATGTAGGCGAGGAATTACCGGATGACTTTATATGTCCTTTGTGCAAGCACCCGGCATCAGATTTTGAAAAAGTAGTAAAGAAAACGGAGGTAAAAGAGATGGCAGAAAACAAATATGCAGGAACACAGACAGAGAAGAATTTACAGGAGGCATTTGCAGGGGAATCACAGGCGAGAAATAAGTATACCTATTTTGCTTCTGTAGCGAAAAAGGAAGGTTACGAGCAGATGTCAGCATTGTTTTTAAAGACTGCAGATAATGAGAAAGAACATGCAAAGATGTGGTTCAAGGAATTAGCAGGAATTGGTGATACAAAGGAAAACCTGGCGGCAGCGGCTGAAGGCGAAAATTATGAGTGGACAGATATGTATGATGGCTTTGCTAAAACAGCTGAGGAAGAAGGATTCCCTGAGCTTGCAGCAAAATTCAGGGCAGTAGGTGAGATTGAGAAGCACCATGAGGAAAGATATCGTGCACTTCTTAAGAATATTGAAACTGCACAGGTATTTGAAAAGAGCGAAGTTAAGGTATGGGAATGCCGTAACTGTGGACATATTGTGGTAGGAACTAAGGCACCTGAAGTATGTCCGGTATGTAATCATCCACAGAGCTATTTTGAAGTACATGAAGAGAATTATTAAGGAGATGAGATTATTACGAAGAAGAAAGTGATTAATTCAAAAAAGCAGTAATGATAGGCTGTGGCTTTGTTGGTTCTGAATCGGTATTTGCTCTGATGCAGAGTGGCTTGTTTACAGAGATTGTTCTTATCGATGCAGATAAGAACAAGGCAGAAGGAGAAGCGATGGATATCAGTCATGGTATTCCATTTGCAAGTCCGATGAAAATATATGCCGGAGATTATGATGATGTGGCTGATGCTGCAATTGTTGTAATATCTGCCGGAGCGGGACAGAAACCGGGAGAGACAAGGCTTGATCTCGTAAATAAAAATGTAGCAATATTTAAGTCAATCATTCCTGAAATAGCAAAGAGAAATTTTGCAGGTATCATGCTTGTAGTTGCGAATCCGGTAGATATCCTGACTCAGGTAGCCATAAAGTTATCAGGACTTCTAGAAAACAGGGTTATTGGATCGGGTACTGTGTTAGATAGTGCCAGATTAAGATATAAGCTTGGTGAGCATTTATCTGTGGACAGCAGGAGTGTTCATGCATTTATAGTAGGTGAGCATGGAGACAGCGAAGTTGTAGCATGGTCATCAGCCAATGTATCTGGTGTTCCATTAAGTGAAATGTGTGAAATGCGAGGACATTACAAGCACAAGGAAAACACGACAGAAATAGCTACAGCAGTCAAGAACAGTGCTTATGAGATTATAAACAAAAAGCACGCTACATATTATGGAATTGCAATGTCTGTAAAAAGAATCTGCGAAGTGATTATGAGAGATGAAAAATCAATACTTCCTGTATCACACATGATTCATGGAGTATATGATATTGACGGAGTATCGTTAAGTATGCCAGCTATTGTAGGTGCAGATGGTATTGAGTCTGATATACCTATTAATTTACGTGGCGAGGAAGCGTTAAAGCTTAAGGAATCTGCAGATTCATTGAAAAAGATTATGGAGACAATTGAATTATAAATTTTACACATGGAAGGAGAAAAAGGCATGGAAGTAAGGTATTATATTTGTAAGCATTGTGGAAACATTGTTGAAAAGGTAAAGGATAAGGGTGTACCTGTAATTTGTTGCGGAGAACCTATGCAGGAATTAAAAGCCGGAGTGACAGATGCTGCTGTCGAGAAGCATGTACCTGTATATACGATAGAAGGCAGTCATGTTCATGTCGTGGTCGGAGAGACAAAACATCCAATGCTTGAAGAGCATTTCATTGAGTGGATTACATTAAATACAAACCATGGAATATACAGAAAACAGTTAAATCCAGGGCAGGAGCCGGTAGCAGATTTTTGTCTTTGCGATGGTGAACAGGTAGAAGAAGTATATGCATATTGTAACCTGCATGGATTATGGAAATGCTAAAAGCATTTATACATATTAAGGTTACAGAACAACACAATGATGAGGTAGAAGATCAAGATGAACAGATTATGGGAATTTTAAAATATCTCACAGAGTGGTTAGTTAATCACATTCTGTATGTCGATGGTCAAATTCCAAAAGGCTGATATAGTAAGAAAGGCTGTTATTTTTTAGAGAGTAGCAGCTTTTTTTATTTTGAATATAAAATATGACACATACACTTGACAATATGCATACATGGATGAAATAGGACATTTCTTCCTAAAAACAGTATGTTTATGGTATACTAGCTAGTAGTAATACAGTTTCAACCGACATTACATATTATTATGAGAAATTAATGCAAAGGAGTTGCAGTCTGCTTTTCATACATTCCGGATGCGTGGAGCAGATTAATATAATCCATAGCTTTTTCTCTGCCTTCATCAGTAAGTGATGAGAAAGGATCGGCAGGATTTACTCCAAAATATGCTTCATACATGTTAGTAATACCAAGGATTCTACACACTTTGTAAAATATGGTAACGCTTGGTTCAGCAAGATTTCTCTCCCAGTTGGATATGGCTTTATAGGAAATGGTAATGCCTTCCTTTGCCAGTTCATCAGCGAGATCCTGCTGGAGCAAGCCTTTCTTTTTTCTATATGATGAAATGATTTCTCCGATTGAGTACATACTTACGCCTCTTTTCTTTCATTTTGTTGATTTCAAATGTCTCTTTTCACTCCATAGTATATAGCAATAGTGCCAATTATTCAAGTTAAAAATCCAATATAATGAGAAAAAAGGCACATGTGTCCGTTGACAGTCGATTATTCTTGGGGTTATACTATGCCCTGTAAGGAACATTACTCATATACTTGGACTAAAGGTTATGGTAGTGACAGATTAAATGCAGCAGGAGGTTATGCAGATGGGAGACAGGGTAATACTTCATTCAGATATCAATTGTTGCTATGCTTCGATTGAGCATTTGCATCATCCGGAGCTTGCAGGAAAGCCACTGGCAGTAGGCGGTGACCCGGAGGCAAGACATGGGATTGTCTTAACAGCCGACTATATTGCTAAGAAGTACGGTGTGAAAACAGGAATGGCACTCTGGCAGGCAAAGCAGGTCTGCCCTGACATAACATTTGTTTCACCAAGAATGGACTTATATCTTCGGTTCTCAAGAATGGCACATGAGATATATGCAGAATATACGGACAGGCAGGAGCCATATGGGATTGATGAGTGCTGGCTTGATGTGACAGGGAGCAGCTCCCTTAAAGGGGATGGATTGCTCATTGCACAGGAAATCAGCAGGAGAATGAAGTCAGAGCTTGGCATCACAGTGAGTGTTGGTGTTTCTTTCAATAAGATATTTGCAAAGCTTGGTTCAGATTATAAGAAGTCGGATGCAATAACTACTATGTATAAGAGTGAGTTTAAGCAGAAGGCATGGTCACTTCCAGTGGCAGATCTTCTATGCGTTGGCAAAAGTACGAACAGAAAGCTTGCATTATTTGGTATCAAAACCATAGGTGATCTTGCAAGAGCAGATGAAGATGTGCTTAACAGTCACCTTGGAAAGATGGGCAGTATCTTATGGTCGTTTGCTAATGGCTATGATGATTCACCTGTCAAACTGGAGAATACCCACGCTTCAATTAAATCGGTGGGAAACAGCACAACGACACCAAAGGATTTAGTATGCGATGAGGATGTAAAGATTGTTCTTTATATTCTGGCTGAGAGTGTTGCGGCAAGACTTCGTGAGAATGGATTCAGGTGCAGAGTTTTCAAAGGACGGACTGCTCATTCCCAAAGAGATAACATGGGAAGATGGATCAGTTACAGAACAGTAGTTACAACAAAAGTATTGTGCGACAGGTTCACATAGCAGCCTTACACAAAGAACAACAGCAAATTGCAGAAACAGTTGAAAAAACAGAAAAAGGAGATGACGGCTAATGGCACTGTATCATTTTTCAGTAAAGCAAGTTTCCAGAGGAAAAGGTCAGACAGTGGTTAATTCCGCAGCTTATATTTCGGGGCAAAAGCTTTATAACGATTACTATGGACAGACGCATGATTATACAAAAAAGTCGGGAGTGGTTTTCACAGAAATCCTGACACCGGAATATGTGCCGGAACGTTTGTCTGACCGGGAAACACTTTGGAATGAGGTAGAGCAGATAGAGAAAAGTAAACGGGCACAGTTAGCTTATTCTTTTGATATTGCTTTACAAAATGAACTGACATTGGATGAAAATATAGAATTGGCGAGAGATTTTTGCTGGGAGCAGTTCGTAGCTCGTGGCATGATTGTAGATCTGGCAGTTCATGAGGGGAAATCTAAGAATGAGGTGAACCAGATAATCCACATTTTCATGTACTTGCTCCAATCCGTCCTATTGCAGAAGATGGGAGCTGGGGTAACAAGCAGAAACGGGAATATGTTTTGGATGAAGACGGAAATCGGATTAAAGATGCCAAAGGAAAGGATATATTCAATGCTGTTTCTACTACCGGATGGAATGATACGGAGCTTTTAAAGGAATAGAGAAGAGCGTGGACAGAGAAGGTGAACGAAAAATTCCGGGAATGTCACATGGCAGCAAGAATTGATCACCGCTCTTACAAAGAGCAGGGAATTGATCTGATTCCGACGATCCATGAAGGGTATGAAGTCCGGGCAATGGAGAAAAAGGGAATTAAAACATTGATTGGGGAACTGAACCGAGCTATCCAGCAGTTCAACCAGATGTTTATTTCTCTGAAAGAATCTATTCAGTGGATGAAGACAGCGTATGAGAAAATGAAAGTCGAACTGGATCGCAGGCAGAATCCGACACTTCTGGAAAGCTTGCAAGATTATTATGATAAGAAAACGCAGGGCAGACCACCGTTCCCAAATTTCTATGCGGAGATGAAACGGAGAGGGAAGAGTCTCTCCAACTTACAGGAGTTTGCAAAATCCATCAATTACCTCCAGACGCATAAGATAGAGACAATGGAGGATCTGCAGGAAAGGATTGATGAACTGAATGGTGTTGTATCAGTCAGCAAAAAAGAAATTTCCGAAAAGCGAGAGCAGTTAAAGAAATTGGAAAATCTGGAAAAGATGGCAGAAGTAATAAAGACAAACCAGCCATTGATAGACGAGTACAACCATTTCTTTTTCTCGAAAAAACGGGAGAAATACTATCAGCAGCACAAGAAAGAAATCAATTATTATCGCAAATGTGAACGGGAACTGAAACAGCATTTGGATAAAAATGGAAAGATGCCAACAGCCAGGTGGAAACGAGAGAAAGAAGAACTCCGATCTGTGATCGAAGAGCTGAAAGCAGATAATCAGCCTTATCAGGATGAACTTGCATTTGTAAAAAAGGTACAGAGTTGTGCAGACATTGCCAGACGTGACCGGGAAATAGCAGAAACAGATACCTCCGGGAGTTCAGAAGAAAAAAGGGAGGAGCAGGTGAAGTTCCCGATATTTCACGCAGTTCAGACAGAAGAAATTCTTGAAAAAAAAAGTAAAGTAGAGCAACAGTCGGTGAATGAGACGGAGCGGAAACCAGAAAAGAAGACTTCTATTCGGAAACAACTGGCTGAAAAGAAGAAAGAGTGTGAAGAACGTGATGCAAAACAACAGACAGTGAGGAAAAAACGGAACTATGATATGAGTTTATAGAAGTCTGTCAGCAGGACAGGCAGGAAAGGATGATGAAAATGCAGTATACAGAAGAACAGATTGCAAGAGCAAACCAGACCGATCTTGTGTCTTTTCTGAACGCACAAGGGGAACAGTTGGTGAAAAGTAGTAGGGAATACCGTTGGAAAAAGCATGACAGTGTAACGATATCCGGAAATCGATGGTATCGGCACAGTCAGGGTATGGGCGGTTATCCTGTGGATTTTGTGATGGAGTTTTATAATGCTACATTTCCGGAAACAATGAAGATGTTGATCGGGGAAGAAGGCGAAGGCAAGCAGAAGTCCTGCCCCGCCCCGTCCCAAGACTTCCGATTACCAGAGAAAAATGAGGATGATGAGCTGATCGTAAAGTATCTGACAGAAAGCAGAGCACTTGAGAAAAATTTGGTAATGGAATGGATTGCCAGAGGAGATATATACGAAGAAAAGAAGCGTCATAATGTTGTATTTGTCGGCAGAGATGCAGATAGTATTCCGAGATATGCACACTGCCGGGGAACTGGTGAAATAAAATATCGAGGAGATGTAGTAGGTTCTGATAAATCTTATGGATTCGGTTACAGAGGAACGGATAATCAGTTGTTTGTATTTGAAGCAGCTATTGGTTTGCTTTCATTTATCCAGTTATTTCCAAAAGATTGGAAGAAACGTAGCTATCTGAGTCTGGGTGGAGTCTCCAGTTCGGCACTGATGACTTTTCTTTCTGAACCCCTCAAATTACTTCTGTTTTCCTGTGCCTGGATAATGACCAGGCAGGGAATGAGGCTTGTGAGAAACTGGCAGAAGAAATTCTGGAAGGGTACAGTGTAATTCGTCTGAAACCATCACGAAAAGACTGGAACGAAATTCTCTGTGATAAAAACGCCGACAGAAAGAAAGCAATTGCAGAAACAATCACAATCAAAGTACCGGAATCAGAAGAGATGGTGCCGATGTTGTGTTATGAAGATATTGAGCAGACCAGTGTGGATTGGTTGTGGTTCCCCTATATTCCATTTGGAAAACTGACAATCATTCAGGGCAATCCGGGAGAAGGAAAAACTTATTTTGCAATGATGCTTACGGCAGCCTGTACCAACCAAAAAATGTTTCCGAATATGGAAGATATCGAACCATTCAATGTAATCTATCAGACTGCGGAGGATGGCATGGGCGATACCATTAAGCCAAGATTGGTGGAAGCAGGTGCTGATCTAAGCAGGGTTATGGTGATTGATGATTCGGAAGAAGCGTTGACTTCATCCGATGATCGAATTGAAAAGGCGGTCAGGCAGAACCATGTGAGGCTTGTAATTATTGATCTGGTACAGGCGTTTATTGGAGCAGATGTGGATATGAACCGTGCGAATGAAGTGCGTCCGGTGTTCCGAAAACTGGGAATGATTGCAGAGAAGACCGGGGGTGCCATTGTACTGATTGGACATCTGAATAAATCTTCCGGGACGCAGAGCACGTATCGAGGACTTGGTTCTATTGATATTATGGCAGCAGTGCGAAGCTTGATTTTCATCTGGAAAGTAAGAAAAGATCCAACCACAAGGGTATTGATTCATGAAAAAAGCTCTCTTGCACCACCGGGGGAGACGATGGCATTTAAACTGGGAGATGAAGAAGGCTTCCGATGGGTGGGAGCCTATGAGATTTCCGCAGATGAATTGTTAGATGGAAAAGAAGGAAAAGCAACAGAAACAAAGCTGGAGAGAGGGGCAAAGTTAATCAGGGAACTGCTTGCTGATAAAAAAGAAATTTCAATCAGGGAATTAGATAAAAAAGCAAAGGAACAGGGGATTTCCGGGCGAACAATGCGTGATGTGAGAAGCAGAATGAAGAATGAGTTGGAGTACCAAGTAAATGAAAAGCAGGAGAATAGTATTCGATTAAAAGAATGATGGGTGGCAGAGTCATCGAAGCAAATGCAGATTTTTATAGATACCCTATCTGCCACCTGCCGTCTGCCGGTGTATGAAATTACGAAAATAGATTGCGAAACGCTTGCAACTTGCAATCAAACAAGATATAATGAAGAAAAAAGAGGAGGCGATATCTATGGCAAGAACAGCAAATGTATTTGCACGTGTCGAACCTGAAGTAAAAGAACAGGCAGAGCAGGTGCTTGATCGACTTGGAATTCCAATGTCCAATGCAGTAGGAATGTTTCTGAGACAGATTGTACTCCAGAGAGGAATTCCTTTTGAGATGAAACTTCCAGCTTATGAGGAGCCTGTTGCATATGGCTCTCTGACAAAGGAACAGTTCAATGCAGAAATAGAAAAAGGCATGGAAGATATTAAGGCTGGCAGAGTGTATTCAGCAGATGAAGTTGAAGCAGAAATGAAACGGGAATTTGGTATATGAAATATAAAGTGATGTATACAGCAGGAGCAAAGAAAGATCTGTGAAATATTTTCAGATATATTTCAGAGGAACTGTTAGCTCCGGAGAATGCTGCAGGACAGACAGAGCGGATTATGACGGCAATTCGGAAGCTGGATACTATGCCGAACAGAAATCGGCTCTATGAGGAAGAACCGTGGCACAGAAGAGGACTTCGATTCTTTCCGGTGGGTAATTATCTGGTATTTTACAAAACAGATGAAGAAACTGAAATAGTATATGTAGTGCGAATTATGTATGGTGGACGTGATGTTCATAAACAGTTAAGTCAAACAGAATACGTTTCAGTAAATTAAAACAGAATATGGAACTAAAACATGAGCAGTTAGTCTATGAAAAATAGGTTAGCTGCTTTTTTCATGCAAAAAAGGAGGTGCCGTGTATGGGATATGCACGTAGAGATGTAGAGAAAACAAAGAAAATAGCGAAGAAATTTGTCCGTTATCAGGAAGGGGCAGAGCTTTACAGCATTGGGCTGACGAAATTCCAGGAGCTGGCGAAAGAAGCCAAAGCAGTGTATAAGATTGACAAAGTTGCTCTTGTAAACTGTGAGATATTTGAAAAGTATCTGGAGACATTCCGGATTGCGTAGTGGAGAGAAGAAAACTGTGGAAGGACGAAAAACAGGGATTGACTTTTTGTCATACGAAAACTATAATGAAGATGTGGAGGAATAAGAACAGATATGGCGAAGACAGGAAGACCAAAGTCGGACAATGTAAAAAAGAAAGTATTGAGTATCCGAGTGGAAGATTCTATGTATAAGCGTATTTGTGATTATGCCGGAAAACACAAAATGACTGTGACAGAAGTTGTCCTGCAGGGACTGGAAAAAATATTGAACAGACCTGAATAACATGAAGTCCTTCCTTTATTTGAAGGAGGATTTTATATGGCACAGACAAGAAAAGATCTGCGGGGCAGAGTCCTGCGGAAAGGTGAATCACAGAGACGTTCTGATGATAGGTATGTATATACTTATACAGATCCCCTTGGAAGACGTAAGTATGTTTATGCACAAGACCTTGTAACGCTTCGGGAAAAAGAAGCACAGCTTATGAAAGATCAGATGGACGGTCTGGATATCTACGTTGCAGGAAAGGCGACTGTAAATTTTGTATTTGACCGTTATATGAGTCTCAAAAGCAATCTGAAACCGACAACCAAGAGTAATTATCTTTATATGTATGACCGATTTATCCGGGACACATTTGGAAAGCGGAATATAGCAGAAATTAAGTATTCTGATGTGGTGCAGTTCTACAATCACCTGATTGAGAAACAGGAATTGCAGATTAACACACTGGAAACAGTTCATACGTTATTACATCCCACTTTTCAACTGGCTGTGAAGGATGCTTTTGAAATGATCTGGGAAGAGCAGAAAGAAAATGGCTGGACAGATGCAGAGATTGACGGGATGACAGGCTTTGTTTTCTGTAACCGTTATGGAAATGTAATGAATGCTCAGTCAGTCAATCGGGCAATCAAGAGAATATCTTCTGCCTATAATGCGACGGAAGAAGTAGAAGCAAAGAAAGAGCATCGGGAGCCGGTGCTGTTGCCGAACTTTTCAGCGCACAGTTTGAGACACACATTCTGTACAAGGCTTTGTGAAAGAGAAACCAACCTGAAGGTTATCCAGTCGATCATGGGGCATAAGGATATCCAGACCACTATGGATATCTATGCAGAGGCGACAGAGGAGAAAAAACAGGAAACATTTGAACATTTGGCTGCAACAATGGATGTATTTTAAGAAGGGCTTATGAACCCTTTCATCTGACAACAGAAATAACCAAATGACATCAAATTGACAACAGATATGATTTGACAATGATTCATCATGAATGGTGATGAAGAGAAGACAATTTAATAGGAATAGCTCAGCGAAGAATCACGAAGGGTAATGAAGAAAAATCAAAAAAATTTCCGACAATGAAGTCACAGGGGGCAGCAAAGAACGAAGCAAACAATGCTGCACAGGAAACAAAGCCAGTTGAGAAGATTGATTTTTCCAAAGTAAAAGTTGAGCCACTATTCGAAGAAATGGTTGATTTCGATACTTTCAGCAAGTCAGATTTCAGAGCTGTAAAGGTAAAAGCATGTGAAGCAGTTAAGAAATCCAAGAAGCTGTTACAGTTCACTCTGGACGATGGAACAGGCATAGATCGTACCATTTTAAGCGGTATTCACGCTTATTATGAGCCAGAAGAACTGGTTGGAAAAACACTGATCGCTATCACTAACCTGCCGCCAAGAGCTATGATGGGAATTGATTCTTGTGGAATGTTACTTAGTGCAATCCATGAGGAAGAGGGCGAAGAAAAACTTCATCTTCTGATGGTTGATGACCATATCCCGGCAGGTGCAAAGCTGTACTAAGAGGGAAGAAATATTGGTAAAAACAGAGGTCAAAACGGACAAAACCGAGACATCTGTACCAATTATGTACCAATTGGAACGAGATTTAGAAAAAGTTATAAAGAATTATGTAGAAGAAGAGACAACTTTGATCGGCTGTCTCTTTTTGGGGTTATTGTAATGAGGAAAATCTATGTACTTGTGCAGGGCGGTTAATGACTGTTAATCAGTGAGAGTCTGTAAAGAGTACCCTGTCTCTGTGGATAGAAAGGGCTGAATGTGGATAAAGAAAGAAGGGGAAAGAAGAAAGCGTAACCATGCTGATAAATAATTACAAATAATCAACATTATGGTAAGAGCATAGCCAGTTCCTGTACGGACAACGACTATACTTGCAGAATGCTGCCAGTGAAAGGGCAGAGTGTACAAGATAGCATTGTAGAAGAACAGATATTGGATGAAAGCGAAACTGTGGATCCAATACAGACATATGCAGAGGAAAATATCGAAGAAACACAGAGTGATTTCCTGTATATCGTGTTAGACGATGGAACAGCGGAAATTACAGGATATCAGGGAGATGAAAAAGGCGACCTGATCATTCCTACTTGTGAACATTCAAGAAACAATGGCAGGCTTGTTGTTGTCGCTAAGAAGATATCTGAGTAATGCAGGTAAAATTAACATTTAAAATACTTTTCTGACAAGTTTGTATGGTGGAAAGTGTACTTTCTCAGACGTATAATATTAGTAGACGAGGAGGTGAAGTAAGTGTTGGCAGATAACCTGATATTTCTTCGTAATATCAAAGGACTGACGCAAGAACAGGTCGCAGAAGTGATAGGAATTTCCAGACAGTCCTATTCTAAATGGGAACAGGGAGAAACTTATCCTGATATTGATAAGTGTGACAAGCTGGCAAAATACTATGGTGTTACGATAGATTCACTTGTTCATCAGGACAATAAAGTCGATGATATAAAGATTGCTCCTGCCCCGATAGGTAAGCATTTATGGGGGACAGTCACTATCGGCAGCAAAGGTCAGATTGTAATACCGAAAGCGGCAAGGGAAACATTTGAACTAAATGAAGGCGACAGATTAGTTGTTCTCGGAGATGATGCAGAAGGCATTGCTCTTGTTAAGGCAGATGTCTTTGAACAGCGAGTGCAAGAAGCATTAAAATTGAGTAGGCAAATGACAAATGAATGAAATGGAGGTGCATACAATGAAATGCCCTGAATGTGGTAAAGAGATGCGTGATGGATACTTGTTTTGCAGCAAAGATGGTGCTTTTAGCTTTGCAAATAAAGTACCGGGAGTATTCGAAAATGCGAAAAATGCAGAGGGCTTTGTGAAAATCACAGAGCTTAAACCAAGTCATAGAACAAGGGTAGCTGCTTCAATTTGTGAAGAGTGCAAAACAGTTATATTTAAGTATTAAGCAGTTACAATTCAATAAAGAAATTATGAGACAGTCTTACGAAATCAAACGTAAGGCTGTTATTTTTTTCGAGCCTGCAAATAAAAAGTCAAGGCTAAATTGAAAGAACATTGAAAATTTTATACAGGTTGAAATTGGGTATCAAAATAAGACCACCACACCAGTGCTGGTCTGAAAATATTAGTGGATAATTAAGATTCTGGAAGAGATGAAAGATATTTTTTCACTCGTCCGTAGTAGATTCTTAGAAACTTGTTGGCACCTGCAGTCATATAGACATAGTAAGGCTTACAGTGGACGGCTTGCCGTCAGGCTATCGCTGGCTGAATATTGCAGCCAACTATCTGGGATTTGGTCTGGCACCGGCAGTGTCGATCTGTCTTGTGTATGTCCTGGACAGAAAAACAGTTTTTCGACGTAAAATCAGGACAGCGATGTGCTGTGAAATAGGATATTTGATATTTCTTTTTTGTTCTATCCCATACGGAATGGTATTCTCCGTGAACGCAGATAATATTTATTCACGAGGTCCACATTTTTACATATATGTCATCATGTATTTCGGGGCGATTTTGTACCTTTCGGTATCTACGATTGTCACGGCCAGGGAGTATCAGAACCGCAGCAGACTGCTGATCTATCCGCTGATTCTTTTTGTGATGGCGGAGACAATCATCCAGGTTGCCCTTCCTGAACTTCGCGTTACATGGTTATGTGTAACGTTACTGTCTGTATTATATTTTATTTATTGTAATGAGATGTGGAATCAACTGGATGCGCTCACCGGGCTCTTAAACCAGAACAGCTATCTGAAGCGAACTAGTGGGAGACGATGTAATGGAGGAGTACTTGTGGTGTTTGATGTGGATGATTTCAAGCAGATTAATGACCACTATGGTCATGTGCAAGGGGATGTCTGTCTGGCTGAGATTGCAGAATGCATCAAAAAGGTCTACGCAAACGATGGCTATTGTTATCGCATAGGTGGAGATGAGTTTTGTGTATTGCTGAAAAACAGTGCGAAGGAAGGCAAGTGCAGACAGGAATTTTTATGGTGTATGGAGGAGAAACGAAGGAAGATCACATTTTTACCTACCGTTTCTTATGGATCAGCCTCGTTTTCAGGTGAGGACATTGTTGAGGTGAAAGAAAGAGCCGATCGGGATATGTATCAATATAAGAACGCGAGAAAAAAACGCAGTAATATGGAGTAAGACAATATACAGTGGGGTGGACTTGCCTGTCTCAGGAGGGGCAAAATAAAAAACGATTAAAACGAATATGGAAAGTCTGTATCTGTTTATTACGGATGATCATACTGATAAATGTGCTGGTACCGCTTTTTACAGAAAGCAGTGTTGATTGATGAGCGTCTTTCTGTGGTGGGTTCCTATAATCTGGATATACGAAGCACGTATCTGGATACAGAGCTGATGCTGGTAATCGACAGTAAAAAACTAAATCAGCAGATTCGGTCAACAGAAGCAGATTATATGGAAAAAAGCAGGGAAATACTTGCAAATGGTCAGGAAACAGATGGCGCAAAATATCAGGAAAAAGTTTATGATGATAAACACATTGACATGGCAGGCTCATGTGAATTATCATCATCATAGATAGAATGTAACAGTTCAGAACTCACTACAAAATGAATGTGCTGATATGAAATCGAAAGTGAATGAAAAATGAAGACAACTACAAAGTACTGGAAAGACAGATTCGCACGATTTGGAAAAGAAATTGTATATCTGGAATTTGAATATCCATGGCAAGAGGAAATGAACCGACTATTTGTGTATCAAAGTTAAACTGTGATGAAATGTCTGACGATGTATTTGACAGAGGTGGCGATGACAGAAAGAAAAAAATGCTGGCAGGAGAACTGTATGATTACGGAGATGCAGAATTGCTGTCACAGTGGCATAAGGCAAAAGATCTGATTAGAGATTATAATCAGGTCTCACATGCGTTCGACTTGAATTTGAGTATGACCGGGGAGGTAGTTTATGTTAGAAAACTGGACGAAACCACAAATACCTGAAACAGATGAACTTGAGGAACGTCTGAGCACGGCAAGAGCAAAGCTGTCTGCACTGCAGATGCAGATAAAAGAACACGGATTGCCGGTACTGGTACTGTTTGAAGGCTGGGGAACCGCCGGAAAAGGCAGTGTACTTGGTAAAGTAATAAAAAACATTGATCCACGTTTCTTTAAGGTTGCGACCATGGATGCGCCGACAGAGGAAGAAAGACGTAAGCCGTTCTTTTACCGTTATTTTATTAAAATTCCGGAGAAAGGAAAGTTTGAGTTTCTTGATTCCGGCTGGATGGACGAGATCGTAAATGACTGTCTGCACGAGCGCATGGGAGAAAAAGAATATAAGAAAAAAATAGAGAGTGTAAAGCGCTTTGAACGCCAGCTCACAGATAATGGGTATCTTGTTCTGAAATTTTTCTTTCAGATAAGTCAGAAGGAGCAGAAAAAGCGAATTGAGCATCTTAGGGCTGATAAGAATACCGAATGGCGTGTCAGCCGCAATGATGACTGGCAGAATAAACATTATGATAAATGCCTTCATGTATTTGACAGATATCTGAATGACACCAATGCTGCGGCAGATCCATGGTATATCATAGATGCGAAAAACAGAAAGTGGGCAGAGCTTCAGGTTCTGGAAACGCTGGTCAGTGGCATAGAGACAGCGTTAAAAAACAGTGATCTTGCGGTACCTCTTTTACAGAATGTTTTTCCGTTGGAAAAAATACCAAAGTTAAGTGAAATTTCCCTGGATAAGGAGATTTCTGAAGAAGAATACAAAAAGGAGCTTAAAAAACTACAGACAAAGCTCAGTGAGCTGCATAACAGGCTGTACAGAGAAAAGATTCCGGTGATCATTGCCTATGAGGGCTGGGATGCAGCTGGTAAAGGCGGAAATATAAAAAGAATTACGGAGGCACTTGATCCGAGAGGGTTTGAAGTGCATCCGATAGCAAGTCCGGAGCCACATGAGAAGGCCAGACATTATCTGTGGAGATTTTGCAACCGCCTTCCAAAGACAGGTCATATTGCTATTTTCGACCGTACCTGGTACGGCAGGGTAATGGTTGAGAGACTAGAAGGATTCTGTAATGAAAACGAGTGGCAGCGAGCCTACAATGAAATGAATGAGTTTGAAAAAGAATTAGCAGACTGGGGAGCCGTTATTATCAAATTCTGGGTTCAGATCGACAAGGATACGCAGCTTGCGCGCTTTGAGGATCGGCAGAATACACCTGAGAAACAGTGGAAGATTACGGATGAGGACTGGCGCAACAGAGAAAAATGGGATTTGTATGAGAGCGCAGTTAATGAAATGCTGAAAAAGACGAATACAACCTATGCGCCATGGCATGTACTTGAGTCAAATGACAAGAAGTATGCACGAATAAAGGCATTGAAGATTGTAATTGAAGCGATTGAGAAAGCATTGAAATAAAGGAATGTCAAAAACATTTATAGATTAATTTATGGGGGAATAATCATGAGAAAAATCAGATGGGGCGTTATGGGAACAGCCAATATTGGTGCGGGATGTACCATTCCGGGAATGCAGCAGGCAGACAATTGTGAGTTGTATGCAATTGCCGGAAGAAATATGGAAAAAGCAGAGCAGTTTAAAGAAAAGTATCATTTTCAAAAAGCTTACGGAAGCTATGAGGAACTGCTTGCGGATCCGGAAGTGGAAGCAGTGTACATTCCACTTCCAAATACTTTGCATTATGAGTGGACGATCAGGGCACTGAAAAGTGGAAAACATGTGCTTTGTGAAAAGCCATTGGCACCGACAGAAGAACAGGCGAAAGAACTGTTTGCCACAGCAGAAGAAAAACATGTGTATTTGATGGAAGCGTTTGCGTATCTGCACAGCCCATACATTGCTGCAATCAGAGAAGAAATACAGAAGGGAACAATTGGAGAAATCCGTTATATGGAATCTGAATTTATTACCTCCGATTATGACAAGAGCAATATCAGGATGCGAAGAGAAACACTGGGGGGATGTACCTATGATCTTGGGGTATATGATATCAGTCTGTCTTTAGCATTGTTGGAGGAAGAACCGGTTAAGATACAGGCAAGTGCTATTTTTTCAGAAGATAACATCGATAAGCTTACCTCGGTTGTCATGGAGTATGAGGATGGTAAAAAGGCAGTATTTACCTGTGGAATGGTATTGGCTACCGATCAGGATAAGCGAATTGACCATTTGGAAGTTCATGGAACAAAAGGAAGTATAAAGGGAATAGAATTTGCGTTTAACCGAGATGGAGAATTAAGCTATATCGTGACAGACGCTGATGGAAGAGAAGAGATCAAAAAAGTATCGGTACCACAAAATTATCGTCTGGAAGTGGAACAGATGGGAAGATGTGTGGCAGGTGAGAAAAGTCCGCTGGTCACGAAGAAATTCTCTCTGGCAAATGCACGTATAACCGATCAGATTCTTGAGAAAATAGGATATTAAGAAGAATACGGTTTGACAGAGAAAAGGTGTGAATGGAAACCAACAAACAGCAGCAGATTATGAGACAAGGGGGATTTCGTTGGCGGGAAAAGAATTTGTCAGAGAATTACGGACACACAGAAACACATTAAAAGATAAGATAAGAGAGAAGGCGCAGGAATCCGTAAAGGCAGTACTTCCGGTGATGGTGATAGTACTGATATTGAGTTTTCTGATAGCGCCTCTTTCCCCTGACATTATGGTGGAATTTATGACAGGCGCTGTGCTGGTTATTATCGGCATGGCGTTTTTTTCTCTTGGAGCAGAAGTATCCATGACTCCAATGGGAGAACGGGTAGGCGGTAATCTGGTAAAAACCAAAAAGCTGTGGTTTATTATCGGAACCGGATTCGTGCTGGGGATGATGATTACCATATCTGAGCCGGATCTTCAGGTACTTGCACGGCAGGTACCCTCTGTACCGAATATGGTATTGATCTTATCAGTGGCGTTGGGGGTAGGCTTATTTCTGGCAATTGCGCTGATCCGTATCCTGGTGGGCTTTGCGCTTGCACCACTGCTGATTTTGTTTTATTTGCTTATTTTTCTGCTTGCAATGCTGGCACCGGCAGATTTTCTTGCAGTCGCCTTTGATTCGGGAGGTGTAACGACAGGACCGATGACGGTACCGTTTATCATGGCTCTGGGTGTGGGTATTTCTGCAATTCGAAATGACCGTCATGCAGAAGATGACAGCTTTGGTCTGGTAGCGTTGTGTTCGATTGGACCGATTCTTGCGGTTCTGATCTTAAGTCTGGTGTATCAGACGGAAGGAAGCTTTTCACCGGAAATCGGCAGGAATATTGCTACTTCAGTGGAAGTGGGACAACTCTTTTTTGAGGCAACTCCGGATTATATGAAAGAGATTGCGGTATCCCTTCTTCCGATTACGGTTTTCTTTGGACTTTTCCAGATGTTTTCTCTGAAGCTGGAGAAAAAAACGCTGAGCAAAATACTGATTGGGCTGGTATATACCTATATTGGCCTGGTATTGTTTCTGACAGGTGCAAATGTGGGATTTATCCCTGCCGGAAATGCACTGGGGACAGTGCTGGCAGCACTTCCGTATTCATGGATTCTGATACCGCTCGGTATGCTGATCGGATATTTCATTGTAAAAGCAGAACCGGCTGTATATGTGCTGATGAAGCAGGTAGAAGAACTGACCGATGGCGCTATATCAGGAAAAGCCATGCAGATCAGTTTATCTATTGGTGTTGCGGTATCAGTAGGACTTTCCATGATTCGTGTACTGACAGGAATATCTGTTTTGTGGTTTTTGATACCAGGGTATGTCATTGCGCTGGGACTGACATTTCTGGTGCCAAAGATCTTTACCGCGATTGCTTTTGACTCAGGCGGTGTGGCATCCGGACCTATGACTGCGACATTTTTGCTTCCACTGGCACAGGGAGCCTGTATCGCCATGGGGGGAGATGTAGTGCGTGATGCTTTTGGTGTAGTAGCGATGGTAGCTATGACACCGTTGATTACGATACAGATTCTGGGTGTATTGTACGTGAGAAGAGAAACACAGTCAGCCGACAGAAGTACCGGTGTGGAATACCAGGTGGATATTTCCGAACTGTTTGCAGAGTATGAGGATGATGAAATCATTGAATTCTGAGAAAGGAAAGCACAGATATGAACAGAGTATTGATGCTGGTTACGATCAGCAGTCGGAAAAAAATATCAGAATTTGTAAAATTTTATAAAACACATCAGGTAGAAACCGGGACGATTTCTCTTGGAAGAGGAACTGCATCCAGTGAGGTGTTGGATTGTCTGGGGATGGAAGATGAAGAAAAAGGTATTTTTTTCTCAATAATAACAGAACCAATCTGGCAGAAGATGCAAAAGGGATTGCAGAAAGAAATGAAGATTGATATTCCGGGAACGGGTATTGCCTTTACGGTTCCGCTCTCCAGTATTGGTGGAAAGCGGACACTGGCATTTTTTCTGGATGGACAGGAATTTGAAAAAGAGGAGGAAACGGAATTGAAGGATGCAAAGCATGAACTGATTATAGCGATTGCCAATTACGGATATACCACAAAAGTCATGGAAGCTGCCAGAACCGGAGGCGCAACAGGCGGAACGGTGCTTCATGGAAAAGGGGTAGGAATGAAGCGGGCAGAACAGTTTCTGGGTGTGTCACTTGTCTCGGAAAAAGAAGTGATCTTTATCGTCTCGAAGAAAGAAGAAAAAAATGCTATCATGAATGCTATTATGGAAAAGACTGGAATTGGAACAAAGGCAGGAGCCATTGTATTTTCACTTCCGGTCACGGAAACCGCAGGACTGAGGCTGTTAGAAGAACTGTAGTTCCCATTGTTTCTGCCGAATAAACAGAGCGAATCAGGAGATTTAGAAGCAGATGGAAGGGTTGCTTTACATTGACGAAAAACCGAAAAAATGGTACTCTAAAGAATGAAAAAGTGAAGTCAGGAAGTGCGCATAAAGGAGAGTCTATATGAGCAGATCAATCAGTCATCAGTTATTTGATAATATGGAGAAAAGACTGAATCAGGTAGAAGCAATTCTGCGCCAGCTTTCGATGATTGATAAGGAAAAAGATAAGGAGATACTACATGATGCCATTCAGGCGACGCTGAAGATCATTGGAGAGTATACAGAAGCAGAGAGAGTCTTTGTATTTGACCGAATCGGAGAGACAAAGACAGAATATACCAACTCTTATGAATGGTGCGCAGAAGGGGTAGAGCCGCAGATGGAATATTTGCAGCATGTGCCGAGTATCATGATGCCTTACTGGAATAAGACTTTTGAAAAAGGCGACAGTATTGTGATTCCAGATCTGGAAGAGATTGCAGACCAGATGCCGTCAGAATACAATATGCTGAAAATACAGGATGTTTATTCAGAAATTGCAGTGCCGATTTTTTATAAGGACAGGCTGACCGGATTCATTGGGCTGGATAATCCATCTATGAAAGATCAGAAACTCCTGCTGCAGCTTCTGAATCTGGTGGGGAATCATCTGGGCAGCAACAGGGAAAACATTCGGATGATGAGTCTTCTGAAAAAGAAGCAGAGAATACTGGAGAACAGCCTTCAGATAGAGGAGCGGGAAAGAAATATTCTGAATGTACTTTGCTATGAATACACATCAGTGTATATGGTGGATCTGCGGGCAGACTGGGCTGAGATTATCAAGCTGAGGGAAAAATCGAATGTTACCGAGCTGGTAGGCAGAGAAGAGAAAAAGATCATTTGTTATTCCAGACTGTTGAAGGATTATTATGATCGTTTTGTAATCAAAGAGGAGTATCCGCATTTTTTAGAAATGCTGAGTGCAGAAAATCTGATGGAAGAACTGAAGAGGAAAGAGCGGATCTCTTATCGTTATCATACTTTCCCGAATGCATATGGAAAAGAGTTCTTTGAAGTACAGATTACCAGAGTGCAGACAGAGAAAGAAGAGCGGATGATCATCATGGGCTTTCGGCATATTGATGATATTATTCTGGAAGAACGAATACAGCAACAGGCGCTGAAGAAGGCACTGGATGAGGCAAGACTGAATAATGAGATCATTTCTGCCATCAGCAAGATCTATTTTGCCATTTACCGAATTGATCTGAAAAAGGACTTTTATGAAGAAGTGTCCAGTGACAGTGAAGTGCATTCACTGTCCGGAACATGTGGAAAAGCGTCTGACCGCATGACGGAATTGTGCCGCAAGTTTGTAGCACCCGAGTACAGTGACCGTGTGATGGAATTCTTTGATCTGTCTACTTTGCAAGAGCGAATGAAGAAAGAAGAGACCATTGCCATAGAATATCTGGCGCAGGATGACAACTGGCATCTGGCCAGATTTATCGTGAAAAAGCGAGATGAATATGGAGAAGTAGAGAATGTGCTCTATGTAACAAGTCTGATCAGTGACCAGAAACGCCGGGAGCAATACTGGATTATGACTGCGGATGCAGCAAATAAAGCAAATGAGGCTAAGTCAGAGTTTCTGTCGCGTATGTCTCACGATATCCGTACACCATTGAATGTGATTACCGGTCTGGTTGGTGTGGCGAAAGCCCATCCGGGGGAGAAAGAGAAGATAGAGGAGTGCCTGGATAAGATCAGTGTGACAGGAAAGAATCTTCAGAACCTGGTAAATGATGTACTGGATCTCAAGCAGATCGAGAGTGGTAAACTTGAGATCCATCCAAAAGAGATGCAGCTTGCAGATTTGTTTGAAAGTGTCCAGAAAATGCTGGATCCAGGTATATTAAAGCGAAAACTGGAATTTCAGTGTGTACAGCATGATATTTTCCATCCGTGTCTGCTGGCAGATCAGCTGCGTCTGGAGCAGATCTATATGAATCTGTTATCCAATGCCATAAAATATACACCGGATGGTGGAATGGTGTCCTTTGAATTATATGAAAAGCCGGCGGAAGAACCTGGAAAGGTACAGCTGATATCTGTGATCAGTGATACAGGAATTGGTATGACGGAAGAATTCATGAAGGAAATGTATTCGGAATTCTCCAGAGCAGTAGATACCAGAGTGAATAAAGTAAGAGGAAGTGGTCTGGGTCTGGCGATTGTTAAGAAGATTACCGATCTGATGGATGGCACCGTAGAAGTGGAAAGCAAACCAGAGCATGGAACCAGATTTTGTGTGACCTTCAGCTTCCCGTGGATAGAGAAAGCACCAGAATATCCGGAAGAGGAAAATATGGATGACAGTCTGAAGCAGTTATCGATACTGGTGGCTGAAGATAATGATCTGAGTTATGAAGTAGAAGAAGAACTGTTGACCATAAGGGGAATGGAGTGCAGTCGGGCAGATAATGGTCAGGCGTGTGTGGAGAAATTCCGTCTGTCTGCGCCTGGTACCTACGATGCGATACTGATGGATATGCAGATGCCGGTGATGGATGGCCCGACAGCAGCCAGAACGATTCGCAAGCTGGATCATCCGCAGGCTCGAGAGATCCCAATAATAGCGGTGACAGCCAATGCTTACCATGAAGATATTCAGAAATGTCTCAAGGCAGGTATGAATGAACATCTGGCCAAGCCGGTGGACTATCAGAAGCTGACAGATCTATTGAAAAAATTATGTCGGTAAGAGAAAAGAGGAGAGAGAATGAAGCACTTAAATTATGGAAAAATTGTATTGATTGGAGCAGGTCATGTGGGATCTGCCATACTGGATTCCATTCTTCGCATGAATCTGGCTGATGAGATTGTGGTGATCAACCGGAATGAGAAGAAGGCACAGGGGGTAGTACTGGATGCCAGCCATACCACTGCCTTTGCCTACAGTTCGAATACGAATATCCGGGTTGGAGGCTTTGAAGAGTGTGAAGATGCACAAATTATTATCAATACAGCCGGACCGAGTATTCAACCTGGTAATTCCAGAGACCGTATGGTACTTCTGCAGACCAATGTGGAAGTGATGCGGGAGACTATGAAGAAGATCGTGTCTTATACCAGAGATGCGATTCTGATCAATGTATCCAATCCGATGGATATTCTGACTTACATAGCACAGCATGAATTCCGTTATCCCATGAATAAGATATTCGGAACAGGAACTTTGCTGGATACGGCCAGATTTAACAAGATGCTGGCGGATATCTGCAAGGTGGATGCCAAGAATGTAACCGGTTTTGTTATGGGAGAACATGGGGGAACCTGCTTTATTCCATGGAATTGTGTGAATATTGTGGGAATTCCGTTTTCTGAATTTCAGTCACAGTTTGAACTGGAGGAGCCGATTGATAAAGAAAAGCTGCTTCATGAGGTGAAGGTTAGTGGACTGGATATTGTAGAATTAAAGGGATATACCAGTTCTGGGATTGCCTTAAGCGTCTGCCGCCTGGTAGGTGCAATTATGAGAAACGAGAAGGCAGTTGTGCCGGTATCCACAGTACTGGATGGGGAGTATGGACTGGCTGAGGTGGCCATGAGCATGCCGTGTGTCATTTCCAGAAACGGAATTGACCGTGTGTTGCAGCTCCCTCTGGATGAAGAAGGAAAGAAAGGACTGGAACACTGTTACGAATACCTGCATGGGATTATTGGACAGATTCAGTAATTGTAAAAGACAGATTTATGTTAGGAAAAACACATGCAGTAGTGGGAGTTACCACAGGACTTTTGGTACTGCAGCCGAGGAACATGACAGAATTAGTAGTAGGAACAGCAGGAGCACTGATTGGATCTGTGATCAGTGATATTGATGTGGGAACTTCAGGATCCCACCGGGATGCCAATAAAATGATCGCATTGATGGTATCGACGGTGGCCGCAGTGGGAGTGGCAGATTATATCTGGCAGATCGGGATTTACAGCCGTATGATACAGCATGTAAATCTGGTACGGATCTGGCTGTCAGTACAGGCATTTCTTACTATCTGCGCAATGGGAATGAAGAGCAGACATCGGACTTTTATGCATTCCTTTCTGGCTATGGCACTTCTGACTGGGTGTCTGTGGATGTTTCTTCCAGCAGCGGCTGGCTACTTCACAGTGGGATTTTCCACACATTTGCTGTTGGATTTTTTTAATAAAAAAGGAGAACGGATCTTCTTTCCGGCAAAGAAGTACTTTGGAATAAGGATACTTTCTTCCTCCGGTCTGGTCAATGATGTGCTGTTTGGAGTAGGATTCCTGGCGATGATCAGAGTGATCTGGATGTTGGCGAAAAGAATTTGTCTGTAAAAATGAAAAAAATATAAACACCGTTTATTTGTTTGACAGGACAAATAAACGGTGTTATTATTTAACGAATGTAATTATATAACAGTGTTAGATAATTATATAAAATAAAACAGAAAGGAAAAAAGGATGAGTAAAATATTTAAAAATATGATACCTTACTGGAAGTCTGTCATCATCATTCTTGCGTTACTGTTTTTACAGGCATGGTGTGATCTGTCTCTGCCTTCCTACACTTCAGATATTATTGATGTGGGGATTCAGAACAGTGGCGTGGAGCATGTCATTCCCATGAAGATGACCAGGGAGGATTATGAGGCAGCCAAGATGTTTATGACAGAAGAAGAACAGGATACCTGGGAGAGCATCTATGAACAGGATGGAGACTGCTATGACCGGGCAGATCTGACGGAAGATGAACTGGATCAGCTGGATGAAGAATTGCTGCTTCCATTGTTGATGAATTATCAGGTAATTCAGATGAAAGAACAGGGAACTATGGATGAAGCAGATCCTCAGCAGATGGAGCAGATGAAAGCCATGATGGCAAATGGGATGGATGAACAGACCCTGCTGGTACTGCGTCAGAAGGTGGAGAATACTGTAGATACCATGGGAAGTTCGCTGGTCAAATCCATGGGAATTGCCTATGCAGTTTCCTGTGACAAGCAGGCAGGGATAGATATCCATCAGATTCAGCAGAATTATCTGATCAAAGCTGGACTGAAGATGGCAGGTATGGCGCTTCTGATGGGCGTTGCAACTGTACTGGTAGGTTTCTTTGCCTCCAGAGTAGCTGCAGGTATCGGTATGAACCTGAGGGAAAAGGTATTTCGGCAGGTGGTCAGCTTTTCCAACGCAGAGATGGATCGGTTCTCTACGGCATCACTGATTACCAGGAGTACGAACGATATTCAGCAGATCCAGATGGTATCTGTCTTACTGCTTCGTATGATTGCGTATGCACCGATCTTAGGAATTGGCGGTGTCCTGAAGGTAATGCAGACAGGGGCAGGGATGGAATGGATCATTATTCTGGCGATTCTGGTTATTCTTGGCTATGTGATGGCGTTGATGTGTGTAGCTATGCCGAAGTTCAAGCTGATGCAGAAGCTGGTAGATAATCTGAATCTGGTATCCAGAGAGATCCTGACCGGATTGCCGGTAATTCGGGCGTTTGTCCGCGAGAAAAAAGAAGAAGAACGTTTTGATGAAGCAAATAAGCAGCTGACCAAAACGAATCTGTTTACCAACCGTGTGATGACCTTTATGATGCCGGGAATGATGATGATTATGAACGTGCTTACGGTGGGAATTGTATGGGTTGGAGCTCATAAGATTGATGGCGGTACCATGCAGGTGGGGGCTATGACAGCCTTTATTACGTATGCGATGATGATCGTTATGTCTTTCCTGATGCTGACGATGATGTCGATTATGCTTCCGCGTGCTGCAGTGGCTGCTGAACGAATCGATGAGGTGGTTCGTACTCAGTCCTCTATTCAGGACGCAGCAGAGCCAGAGCATCTGGATGAGCATTCTGGCCGTGTATGTTTTCAGCATGTGAACTTCCGGTATCCAGGTGCGGAAGAGGATGTGCTTCATGATATTAATTTTGTGGCAGAACCGGGACAGACTACGGCGATTATTGGCAGTACCGGATGTGGTAAGTCTACACTGGTGAACCTGATTCCACGTCTCTATGATGTGACTGGCGGTGAGATTATGGTGGATGGAAAAGATATTCGAAAGATCGCCATGCACGAGTTACGGGAAGAGATTGGCTTTGTGCCACAAAAAGGGGTACTTTTCTCAGGAACTGTTGCGTCGAATCTGCGTTTTGGGAAGGCAGAAGCAACGGAAGAAGAGATCCATCAGGCGGCAGAGATTGCACAGGCAGCAGATTTTATTGAAGAAAAAGAAGAAGCCTATGACAGTCCGATAGCCCAGGGCGGAAGTAATGTCTCTGGAGGGCAGAAGCAGAGACTGGCGATTGCCAGAGCGATTGCCAGGGATCCACAGATTTTCATTTTTGATGACAGCTTTTCTGCACTGGATCTGAAGACGGATGCAGCACTGCGTAAAGCACTGGCAGAAAAAGTACAGAACCGCACGACCATTATTGTAGCACAGCGTATCAGTACGATTCTTCATGCAGAGCAGATACTGGTGCTGGATGATGGAAAGATTGTGGGAAAAGGTACCCACGAAGAACTGCTGAAGAACTGTGAGGTGTATCAGCAGATTGCGAAATCACAGCTTTCTGCCAGAGAACTTGGACTTAGTGAGGAAGATGACAGCAAAAAAGAAGGCGAGGTGAAGTCACATGAATAACACTCAGAATCAGACAAACCGACAGAGACCGCACAGAGGGATGATGGGTGGACGTGGCATGCACCCGGGAGAAAAACCAAAGGATCTGAAGGGATCACTGGGCAAGCTGATGGGTTATATTGGAAAATATAAGTTACCGATTGTGCTGGTTATGATATTTGCTGCCTGCTCCACTATTTTTAATGTGGCAGGTCCGAAGATACTGGGAAAGGCAACGACAGCTCTGACGGAAGGGCTGATGAGTAAGATTCAGGGGCAGGGTGGTATAGATTTTACCAGGATTGGAAAGATTTTACTTTTTGTACTGGCTTTGTATCTGGGAAGTGCTGTCTTCAGTTTTATCCAGGGATGGATCATGACAGCAGTGACGCAGAAGGTCTGCTATCGTATGCGAAAGGAAATCTCAGAGAAGATCAATCGTATGCCGATGAAGTACTTTGAAAGCCGTACTTATGGCGAGGTATTGTCACGTATTACCAATGATGTGGATACTATGGGACAGGGACTGAACCAGAGTATTACCACAATCATCACGGCAACGGCTACCCTGATCGGGGTATTGATTATGATGCTGAGCATTTCTCCACTTATGACTCTGATCGCACTGGTGATTTTGCCGATCTCCATGGGACTGATCCAGTTCGTAACACACAGGTCTCAGAAATACTTTATTGCACAGCAGGATTATCTGGGTCAGATCAATGGTCAGGTGGAGGAAGTCTACGGCGGCCACCTGGTTATCAAAGCGTTTAACAAAGAAGCAGAAACACTGGAAGAATTCGAGAAAACCAATCGGATTTTATATGATTCCGCATGGAAATCACAGTTCCTTTCCGGTATGATGCACCCGATCATGACCTTTGTGGGAAATCTGGGCTATGCCTGTGTGGCTCTTATCGGGGGCCTTCTTGCTATCCGAAATGTCATCACAATTGGTGATATTCAGGCATTCATCCAGTATGTGAAGAACTTTACCCAGCCGATTCAGCAGATCGCACAGGTCATCAACCAGGTACAGTCTATGTCCGCAGCAGCGGAGAGAGTATTTGAATTCCTGGAGGAAGAGGAAGAAGATCAGGCCTGTGAGCATCCGGCCAGCCTGGAGAATGTAACTGGAGAAGTGACCTTTGATCATGTACAGTTTGGTTATGTACCAAATCAGATCATTATCCATGATTTCAGCTGCCATGTAGAACCAGGACAGAAGATTGCCATCGTAGGTCCGACTGGTGCGGGAAAAACCACTATGGTGAAGCTGCTGATGCGTTTCTATGACGTGAACAGTGGAAAGATCCGTCTGGGACAGGATGACATTCGAAGCTTTAACCGCCGGGAGCTCCGGGATGCTTTTGGAATGGTGCTTCAGGATACCTGGCTGTTTAAGGGCACTATTATGGAAAATATCCGTTATGGACGGCTGGACGCAACAGATGAAGAAGTCATTGCAGCAGCAAAAGCAGCAAGGGCCCATCACTTTATACAGACATTGCCAGGTGGATATCAGATGGAATTAAATGAAGATGCCAGCAATGTATCACAGGGACAGAAACAGCTGTTGACGATTGCCAGAGCAATTCTGGCTGACAATAAGATCCTGATTCTGGACGAAGCAACATCTTCGGTAGATACCAGAACGGAGATTGAGATCCAGAAAGCCATGGATAATCTGATGAAGGGAAGAACCAGTTTCGTGATTGCACACCGGTTATCCACGATTCGGGATGCAGATCTGATTCTGGTGATGAAAGATGGAGATATTGTAGAGCAGGGAAATCACGAAGAGCTGTTGCGTGCAGGTGGCTTCTATGCCAGCCTGTATAATGCTCAATTCGTGACAACAGAATGAACTCAGAGTGTACATTTTATTGTATGAAGGAAAAAGATACCGCAGACAGCCGGTATCTTTTTCTATATCAGGGAGTTGAAAGAAATGGTATTTAAAGTTAAACTGAAAAGAAGAATGAATATAGGAAAGGAAACCTGTGACTATGAAATTTTTTCATCTGTCAGATTTACATATTGGCATTAAGTTGTATAACAGAGATCTTCTGGAAGATCAGAAAATTGTTTTGCGGCAAATCGTGGAGCAGGCTGGAAAAGAGTGCCCGGATGCGATTGTGATTGCCGGTGATATTTATGATAAAGCGATTCCCTCTGTGGAGGCAGTGGGAGTATTTGACCAGTTTGTAAGAAACTTAAGAAGAACAGTGCCGAATGCGGTGATTATGATGATCAGCGGAAATCATGACAGTGCACCGAGAGTAAACCTATACCGGAATATTCTGGAAGAACAGAAGATCTATATGGTCGGAATGCCGCCACAGAGACCGGAAGAACAGATAGAGAAGGTGACATTGCAGGACGCATGGGGGAATGTGAACTTTTATCTGCTGCCATTTGTAAAGCCATCTATGGTGAAAGCGGTGGTTGGAACAGAAGAAAATGGAAATCTTTTGTCCTATCAGGAAAGTCTGAGGCGTATGATGGAGCGGGAACAGATCCGGGAAGAGGAGCGAAATGTCTGTGTCAGTCATCAGTTTTACCTCCCGGTGGGAACAGGAGCAGAACAGGTACAGCGAATGGATTCGGAGATTTGTACTGTGGGAAATATCGATCAGGTGAGCGCAGAGATATTGAAACAGTTTGACTACAGTGCGCTGGGACATATTCACAAACCTATGAAAGTGGGTGGGGATCGAATCCGGTACTGTGGAACGCCAATGCAGTATTCTGTCAGTGAGGCAGGACAGAAGAAGGCAATTCTGATGGTGGAATTAAAAGAAAAAGGGACATACAGTGTAACACCGATTCCACTTAATGCGCCACATGAGGTACGAATCATAAAAGGAGAATTAAATGAGATCCTGAAACAGGAATGTGAGGATTATGTATCCGTGCTTCTGACGGATCGGATGGATCTGGATATTTGTGATATGCAGGATCGTCTGTATACAGCATTTCCAAATCTCCTGGAGATTCGAAGAGAACGGTGGGACAGACTGGATTATGAAATGGCTGACAGCCAGGTGGAAATGGATATGGATCCATATCTGCTGTGCTGTTCATTTCTGAAGGATCTGAATGAAGAAGAAAAGGCGTTGTTAAAAAAGGTAATCGGAGAAGTACAGGAGGAACAGGAATGAGACCAAGAAAACTGACGATGCAGGCGTTTGGCTCTTATGGAAAAAAAACGGAGATCGATTTCTCCGGGCTGCGTCAGAATCTGTTTTTGATCACCGGGGATACAGGAGCTGGAAAAACGACAGTGTTTGATGCGATTGTATTTGCGCTGTACGGAGAAGCAAGCTCTGGAAGTAATAAAAAGGACGGGGCAGAGCTACAGAGTCAATATGGAAGTGAAAGCCTGGAACCGTATGTGGAGCTTGAATTTGAAAAAACGAGAGGATCGGAAAAAGAAATCTACATTGTGAGAAGAAGTCCGAGACATACACGTCCGAAAAAAAGAGGAAATGGCAGTCTGGAGGTATCAGGAAGTGTGGCACTGTATATGCCGGATGGAACGGAGTATCCACAAAAAGAAGCAGATCGGAAACTGGAAGAACTGGTGGGACTGACAAAGGGACAGTTTATGCAGGTGGCCATGATTGCCCAGGGTGAGTTTATGGAATTGCTGCGGGCAAAATCTGATGACAAAAAAATGATTTTCCGAAAACTGTTTCAGACAGAGTTCTACCAGAAGCTAACTGAGAATCTGGCAGGAAAAAGAAAAGAAAAACAGAGTGAAATCGGAAAAATTCGTACCATCTGTCAGACAGAGGCAGCCCACATTCTGTTGCCGAAGGAGTATGAACACACAGATGAGCTGGAACAGATCCGTAGAAGAATTCTCTCATCAGACCGTTTGTCGGTAACGGACCTGGAGCTTCTGCTGAAAGAACTGGAGAAGTTGTGCGAGGTATCTGACAGGCAGCAGGAGGAACTGGAAAAACGCTGCATGGAACTGTCACGGAAGCGGGATGAGGACAGAGAAGCAGTGATTCATGGAAAGAATCAGATGCGGTATTTTCAGCAGAAAGAGCAGGCGGAAAAAGTGCTGAAAGAATACCAGGAGACGGAAGAGGAGCGGCAGGCAGTAAAAAGAAAAATTGGACAGATTCGTCAGGCTGGAGAAATCCGGGAAAAATATCAGCAATGGCAGGAATCAGTACAACGGAGGAAACAGGCGGAACAGGGACTGCAGGAGCAAAGAGAGATACTTCCACGTCTGAGAAAAGAAAGCCTGATGGCCCAGAAGGAAGAGCAAAAGGCGGAAGAAGCTTACCAGCTGGCTTTGGAACAGAATACCAGAGTGGAACAGGAAGTGGAAAAGGTACGGAAGACGTTGGAGAGACGCCGACAGGCAGAGACGGAAGCAGAGAAAACGAAGAAGAAGTTACAACAGCTGGTAAAAAGCGAAAAAGAGTCTCTGGAAAGTTTGGAGCAACTGGAAAAACAGTATAAGGACTGGAAGGGTGAAGAGGAGTCGCTGCATGATACAGAGACGCAGATGGCATTGTGGAATGTGCAGACAGAAGAGGCTAAAGCACTGGAAAGTGAACTGAAAAAAACAGAATCTCTGGAAGAAGAGTGGAAAAAAACGCAGAAAGAGGCAGAAAAAAACAGGAAGAATTACGAGAAAAGCAGAAAGGAATGGAGGGTTTGCAGTGGAGAATACCTGGAGCAGCAGACAGCATTTCTGGATGCACAGGCAGGACTTCTGGCGCGGGAACAGCTGAAGCCTGGGAAACCATGCCCGGTATGTGGATCACTGTCGCATCCGGCACCATGTATGGATCAGGAGGATGGCGAGATACTGACCAGAGACGAACTGAAGAAGCTTCAGGAAGAGATGCATAAGCTTCAGAAAAAGCAGGAAGAGAATGCCAGCAGGGCAGAAGTGCAGAGAACTCTGGCAGAAGAAAAAGAACAGGTATTGATACAGGAACGTGAGAAACTTTGGACACGAATGCGAAAAAGTATTGCAGAAATGCCGGAAGAATTAGACTGGGAACAGGCTGGGAAGTATCTTGCTGCCTGGGCGGAAGAACTGAGAATGAAAGGAAGCGGTCTGGAGGCCCAAAAGACCAGATGGAATACACTGAGATGTCAGATGGAGAAAAACAGAGAGCAAAAACAGGAGAGAGAGAATCAACTGACTCAGATAAAGGATCAGCAGGCACAGACAAAAGCCATATTAGAAGGATGTTTTGCCAGGATGGCAGAGTTGAGACTGGATGGAACCTATCAGACAGAAGTGGAAGCAGAGAATGAGCAAAAACTTTCAGCAGCCAGGAGAAAGAAAAAAGAATCTTGTTTTCAGGAGGCGAGAAAACAGGCGCAGGAAAGCAACGGCAGGCAGAAGCAGGCACAGATTCTGATTGAGCAGTTTGAACAGGACCTGCCGAAAAGGCAGGAAGAAGAACAGGAAAAAGAAAAGAAATATGAGAGTCTGCTGGATAGACGGCAGATGACAGAAGAAACATGGGTGCAGATTGCAAAGCAATATTCGCAGACAGATGCAGAAGAAATGCAAATGCGACTAGAGCGCGACCTGGAAGCAATTGCAGCCGCAAAGCAGTTAAAGAAAACGGCGGAAAAAGAAATCGGACAGAATGTTATTCCAGACCTGGAAGAATTGGAGAAGCAGAAAGCCAGATCAGAGGAACTGCTAAATAAACTGAGAGAACAGCTGACAGAGTGCAGTACCAGATACCAGACGAACCGGAAAGCATTGGAGCGATTGAAAGTTAATCAGGAAACACGAAAGAAAATCGTGGAGGATTATAGCAGGGCAGAACATCTGTATCAGCTATTGTCCGGAAATATATCAGGTGCCCGGATGGACATTGAGACATTTGTGCAACGGTATTATCTGGAACATATTTTGATAGCGGCTAATCGACGGTTTGGAGAAATGTCAGGAGGACAGTATGAACTGCGAATGTATCAGCTGGATAAGGCTGGTACAGGGAAAAATCACGGGTTGGATCTGATGGTATATTCCACAGTAACCGGGAAGGAGCGGGAAGTAAGAACTTTGTCAGGAGGGGAATCCTTTATGGCAGCCCTTTCTCTGGCACTGGGGATGGCGGATCAGATACAGCAGAGCTGTGCTGCTATTCAACTGGATATGATGTTTATTGATGAGGGATTTGGCTCTCTGGACGAACATTCCAGAAATCAGGCAGTAAAGGTTTTAAAGAGAATGGCTGGTGGTTCTAGGATGATCGGCATAATTTCTCATGTGACAGAGCTGAAGCAGGAGATGGAAGAACAACTGGTGATAACCAAAGGACGGGATGGAAGTCATGCAGTCTGGAACAGGTAGTTGACACTAATAATAACAATAAAAACAAAAAATAGACAGAATAGTCTGAATATTTTAAAAAATAAAACAAAGTAGTTGACAAAAAGAAGAATGCATGATAATATACAGATAACAAAACAAGAGAGATAAGAAGAAAATAAATAGAAAAATAAAAAAGAAAGAGGTGTTACCGTTGGGACGTTGATAATATTCGATTGATAATCTCTTAGGAGTTCACATAGATGACACTATTAAAAAGAAGATGATCAGAATGAAAGAAAGAGCTCCATAGTAAAAGATAAAGCGAGGTACAGTCCAATGGCATAAGAACATTCCAAAGGAAAAAATAAAAGAAAGAGGTACACTCCAATGAGATGAGAATGTTTATCCCATAGAAAATAAAGAAAGAGGTACGATCCATTGGAATAGAAAATGCAGAACATATAGCAGAATAAAAGCAGGAGGTACGGTCCAAAGAAAACATAACGTAGTACTCCATAATCTGAGAAAGTGAAGGTGTAGACAATGAAGTTGCTGGAATTTCATTAAAAGCCCGGTCGAGAGAAAAAGAATCGATCGGGCTAATTTTATGTCCGAAAATAGCTTTTTCTGGTGGCATAGAAAGGAAATAAGAGGTATAATAAAAACAGTACCTTGATCATTTTTTGCTTGAAATTTTATTATAAAAGAGAGGCATGTAGAATGGCATTATATCTGACAAGCAGCCCGACAGGAGCCTATCGGGGAGAAAAAAGTACATTTGAAGGGCTGGACCCTTCCAATGGATTGTTAGAGGAACTGTATAAGGACTGGAAGAAGAATTCTAGATGTCTTCTGATCTGTGCAGATCCGAAGGCATATGAACAGAATGATCAAATGGGAGAATTCCTGGAGGATAGGCTGCTGAAGTCAGATTTGGATATCTGTTCTTTTACGGTATGTGATTACCGTAATGTGGAATCTGTGATGCATAATCTGTCAGAATACGATTTTATCATTCTTGGGGGTGGGCATGTACCTACCCAGAATCAGTTTTTTGAATTTATTCATTTAAGACATCTGCTTCATCAGTTTAAGGGTTCACTGATGGGAATCAGTGCAGGAAGTATGAACTGTGCAGAAGAAGTATATGCGCAACCGGAATTGGAAGGGGAGACAACCGATCCGCATTACCGCAGATTTATGGAAGGCCTGGGACTTACCAATATTCGTGTGATACCTCATTATCAGGCGATTCGGGATGATTATCTGGATGGAAAGAGAGTCATAGAAGATATTGCCTGTGTAGACAGCGTGGGAAGAAGATTTTATGTGCTGACAGATGGAAGTTATATTTTAAAAAGAGATGGGGAAGAGGTATTACACGGAGAAGGTTATCTGATTGAGAATGGAAGAATCCGGAAAATCTGTGAAAAAGATCAGGTGAAAAAGCTCCGGTAAGGGGAAAGCAGGTAAAAACTATGGTAGAGTATCAGGCGTTGTTTTGCGCAGTTATTCTGTTGGACTGTTGGATAGCAGTTCGATGTTTTCAAATGAAAAATGCTAACGGGAAACATCTGGGAAAGATTATGAGTCTGGGAGTTGGGATCAGTTTCTGTTATCTGTTGGCGATCAGTTCTCAGAGTTATTTCTGGAACTCTTTTTTTAGCAGTGGATTGTTTATAGGGATAGATTACGTACTGATTCTGCTGTTCTATTTTGTGATCCGTTTTACAAAATTACCGAGGAGAATGCAAAAGTGGAAGACAGTGAGAATGGCTTTATGGTTATATGCAGCAGCAGATACAGTGATTCTGTGTATCAATCCATTTTATGAGATCGCACTTTCCTATGAAACAATTAACAGGGATACTTATGTGGTGTATCATTATCTGCCGGGAATACTGTATCGTTGTCATTTGATCTATTGTTATATTTTACTTGCGTTGACAATTGGAACGCTGTTGTGGAAGTGCGCACATACCCCACAGATGTATTGTTCCAAGTATATGCGCATTATCAATAGCCTTCTGGTGACGATTGGATTGAATATGTTGTTCCTTTTTGGCGGAAGCAGGTTTGAATTTGATGTGTCCATTTGTTTTTACAGTCTCTGTGGCGCTATGGTATACATAAATGTATTTCATTATCAGGAAAGAGAAACATTGATTCAGACCAGAGAGATGTTGATGGAACATTGCGGTATGAAGATTGCTTTTTTTGATTATGAAGGGTATCTGCTTGACTGCAATCAGGAGATACAGCAGATGTTCCCGGAGCTGAATAAGAATCTTGAGGATCCGGTTCGGCTGGAGGATTTTTTAAAGCAGAGGAAAATGCCGTCATTTCAGGGAAAAAATCAAATCTATGAATGGAAAGATAAGAACGGAAAAGAGGAACGGAATTATTGCTGCGAAATCTCCGGCCTGAAGGAGCGCCATAATGCAGTGGTCGGAAGTACCCTGATTATGCGTGATACGACCTATATGAAGGACATGATTACCGGTCTGGAGCTTTCTGGTGGTATGCTGAAGTACCTGTCTGAGTTGGATCGGGAAAGAGTATATCCAATGCAACTGCTTGCTGTGAATGTCAATGGACTGAATGTGATCAATCATGCGTTGGGAAGAGAAAAAGGCAATGAAGTCATGATTCGTACCGTAGAGAAAATGCGCGAGATTTTGCCAGAAGGTACGTATATGGCAAAGATGGAGAATGGATCCTTTCTGGCAGTACTTTTGCAGACAACGTATGAAAGAGCAAGAGAACTGGCGCAAAAGCTAAAAGAAGAGCCGTTAAGTGTGCCAACTATGAATCTGACTTTTGAACTGGAATATGGTCTTGCTGAGATTGGAGAAAAAGACGAGAATATATTTGACGGAATTCAGGAAACAATGGAGAGTCTGAAAAACAGAAAACTGCTCAGTGACAGTTCTCAGACAAGTTCGGTGATTCATTCTCTGTCACAGACACTGCTGGAAAGCGATTATGAGACAGAAGAGCATGTACTGAGAACACGGGATGCAGCAATGGAACTGGGGGGATGTATGGGACTGTCCGATAAGGATATTGGCAGACTGGCTCTTTTAAGTATTCTTCATGATATAGGGAAAATCGCCATTCCGCAGAACATTCTGTTGAAGCCAGGCAGGCTGGATGCAGAAGAATGGGAGATTATGAAGACTCATACCAGTAAAGGATATCGGATTGCAAAAGCAAGTCCGGAACTGGAAGCCATTGCAGAACTGATTCTGCATCACCATGAGAAGTGGGATGGTACCGGATATCCTTCTGGCTTAAAGGGAGAAGAGATCCCATTATTATCCAGGATCATTACGGTAGTAGACAGCTATGATGTGATGGTTCATGACAGACCTTATCATAGGGCGATCAGTGAAGCAGAAGCCAGGGAAGAATTGATGCAATGCGCAGGAACACAGTTTGATCCACAGATCGTGGAGGTCTATCTGGAATTGCTGAAAAAGAAAGATACTGCAGATGCTACTTAAAGAATATGCAGAAATAGAAAAGGGAACAGACTACAGCCGTCAGGTTGTAGTCTGTCCCTTTTTGTCATTCATCATATCCATCGAATAAGCGGATATTTGCGGCAATATTGCGGATGATTTCGCCTTCCTTCAGTTCCAGGTCGGCAGGATCGGAAACAGGTGGAAGATGTCCGTCTTCTTCCAGTTCGACGGAAAGCCAGTTGCAGGCTGCTTCATTGGCATTTTCGATGGCTTCATCCAGAGTCTCACCAGTGGAGAGACAGTCTTCCAGATCTGGAAAATAACCATGGAATACACCATCTGCATCTTTGGAAAAGATGGCTGGATAAATAAATTTCATAGAATAGAATTCCTCCTAATATTTATGAACGGGAAGCGATAAAGGCAAGAACTTCTTCTTTTTCAGGCATAACCTTTAAGGCACCTTTTTTGGTGGTAATCAGTGATGCGGCAGCATTGGCAAAGGTAAGAAGTTCCTTCAGATTTTCTTCCGTCAGATGATCCAGTCCATGCTCCAGCACATAATTCAGAGAACTTGCACAGAATGTATCGCCTGCACCGGTAGTCTCGATGGTGTTGTCCTGTAAAAAAGGAGCCACTTCTACACGCATATCTTTGTAATAAGCACGGCTGCCATCCGGTCCCAAAGTAATGAGAATCAGAGGGATGTTGTATTTCTCCTTTAACAGTTTTGCACCAAGATCGTAATCTGTGGTACCAAAAAGGAATTCCACTTCATTGTCGGAAATCTTCAGAATATCGCATTTCCCAAGGCCATATTCGATCTCTTTTTTAGCGTCATCCAGTGAAGACCAGAGTGGTGGTCGTAAGTTTGGATCAAAACTGATCAGATCTCCGGCTTCTTTTGCCACATCGATAGCATATCTGGTGGCTTCTTTTACTCCTTTATGCGTAGAGGAAAGGGTGCCGAAATGGAAAATCCTGGAAGAACGAATCAGGTCTTCATCTACATCCTCTTTTGTCAGCATCATATCTGCTCCTGGGTTCCGGTAAAAAGAAAAATCACGGTCTCCGTCCGGATAGGTATGGACAAAAGCCAGTGTAGTATGAACTTCTTTATCGACCAGAAGAGCACGGGTATCAACGCCTACGGAAGAGACCGCTTCTGTCAGCTGACGACCGAACATATCATCTCCGACCTTCCCGATAAATGCAGTCTGTTTACCTAGCTTCTGCAGCATTGCAAGTACATTACATGGTGCACCGCCGGGATTGACCTCCAGAATAGGATTGCCCTGAGCACTTGTGCCATTTTCGGTAAAATCGATTAATAACTCACCAAGTGCAGTTACGTCTATAGTTTTTTCTGCCATGATATAACCTCCCGATTTCATTTCTATGTTACCCAGTATAGCATATTTATATCAGAATTTCAGCACAAAAACATCTTTTTCTTGCAACCGGAAAAGAAACATGATATCTTAAATACAGAACACATGTTCGAAAGAAGGGGAGAAGATGAAGATAGATAAAGAATTAAATTTACAGGAAAAACTTCATATTCTTGCAGATGCAGCCAAATTTGATGTGGCGTGTACATCCAGTGGTGCAAAAAGAAACGGAAAAAAAGGGTACCTGGGGAATGCCTGTGCGGATGGAATCTGTCATAGTTTTGCTGCAGATGGAAGATGTATCTCTTTGCTAAAGGTATTGCAGACGAATCATTGCATTTACGACTGTAAGTATTGTCTCAGCAGAGTATCGAATGATGTGCCACGTACCTCTTTTACACCGGAAGAACTCTGTGAGCTGACTATGGAATTTTATAAGAGAAATTATATTGAGGGACTGTTCCTGAGTTCGGCAGTGGACCGCAGTCCGGCATATACTATGGAGCAGATGTGTCGTACGGTCAGAATTCTGCGTACAAAGTATCGGTTTCGGGGGTATGTACATATGAAAGCGGTACCTGGAGCGCCGGAGGAATTGCTGGCAGAAGCAGGTTACCTGGCAGATCGCATGAGTATTAATCTGGAACTTCCTACAGAAGAGGGAATGCGGAAGCTGGCACCGAATAAGAATCACAGAGCGATTCTGAAGCCAATGAGTATGGTAGCCAGAACGATAGCGGTCAGTCGGCTTGCACTTGGAAAAAGCGGACAGATGGAACGCAGTATGGGAAATCGCTATCTGGAACACAGTATTTTCTCAGAAAAAGAGAGAGGGCGAATTACCAGAACTACGGGCGAGGAAAACGTAGAAGAGTTGAAGCGCATACTATTACTGCCTTCTGAACAGAGAAAGGGACTGGAGATGCGTTCTTTTGCGGCAGCAGGACAGAGTACGCAGATGATCATCGGTGCTGCCGGGGAAACTGATTATCAGCTGGTGAAGACTACCCAGTACCTGTACCAGAAGTATGATTTGAAAAGAGTTTTTTACTCGGCTTATATTCCACTGAATGAGGATTCTGCATTGCCACAGCCGGGGACTGAGGTACCATTGTTACGGGAGCATCGTCTGTACCAGGCCGACTGGCTGATGCGTTACTATGGCTTCCAGGCAGAGGAACTGCTCAGTGAGCAGCATCCAGGCTTTCATGAACAGCTAGATCCCAAGTGTGACTGGGCGTTGCGCCATATGGAGTTTTTCCCGGTAGAGGTGAACAGAGCTCCTTATGATATGCTGCTGAGAATTCCGGGGATCGGACCTAAGTCAGCACTCAGAATTATGCAGGCAAGAAGGAGTGGAACAATTGAATTTGAACATCTGAAAAGAATGGGCGTAGTGCTGAAGCGGGCTCATTTCTTTATCACCTGTAAAGGAAAGATGATGTATGCTATTCCATTGGAAGAAACCTATATTATGAGACAATTAACAGATATGAATCGGAAGGATAACTGGCAGATTCAACATCAGCAGGATTATCAACAGATGTCCTTGTTTGATGATTTTCATCTTGCATAACAGGTACATAAAAAGAAAGGAGAGAATATGACAGTTTTTACATGCAGTGATGAATGGGAGGCTATGATGACCTGTATATACAGAGCTTGGGAGAGTGGGCTTGGGCATCGGAATATCCGACTGGAACTGGAACCGGTGCTGCAGCAGGAATTATTTTGTAATTATGTTCATATAGATGGAGAACCGGAAAAAGCAGCGAAAGTTACAGCATCTATCCGAAAGAAGATATCCTGGCAGGCATGGCAATGGGTATTTTATGCAGCACACAGTAAAGACAGAAAGAAACTGGACAGTATATACCGCTTCCTGATTTATGGATTTCATTTTGGAAAGCGGGTAACAGATATGATGACGGATCCGGTTGTGATGAGTCTGTTTGAATTATCCAGGAAGGTAGGAAATGAAGCGCATTATTTCAAAGAGATTGCGCGGTTTACCTGCCATAGGAATCAGGTCTATGTATGCCATATAGAGCCGGAGAATGATATTTTGCTGATGCTGGAAGAACAGTTTACCAATCGTATGCCATCAGAATATTGGGTGATCATCGATGATGGTCGGAAAAAAGCACTGATTCACCCAAAGAATGAGAACGCTTATTATACGGAATTATCAGACGGGGAGTGGCAGCTCCTGAGAGAGACGGAAAAAGTGAGGGACTTGTATACCGATCTCTGGAAAGAGTTTTTTACTACAGTGGGGATCAGAGAAAGGGAGAATCCAAAATGCCAGCGAACGATGCTGCCTCTGCGTTATCGAAAGCATATGACAGAATTTATGACGGACAGTTGAAAAAGGGCGAAAGACAGGATATAATTTTTTTGTATCACAAATTGACCTGGCAAAGGGGGAGTACAAGCATGGGAAAAGAAGGAATGGAGCTTTATCTGAAAGCAGTAAAATCTGGAAAAAGGGCAATGATGGCGCAGTATGCGAAAAAGGGGAACCCGCATCTGAAAGTATTGGATGAGATACCGGAAGCTGCTAATTCAGTGATGGAATATCCACTTGGACTGGTACAGATTCCTGCAGAACGAATTGTAGGAACTAAGACTGCCGGAAGAGCGCAGGCATTTGCGTGCAACTTTATGCCAGTCTTGGATGATCATACAGAATTTGCAATGAAGTGGTCAACGCTCTGTGAGTCGCATCTGAAAGAGGGAATTCATGATGCGATCAAGGCTTACGAATATATGAATGAATTCTATGTCTTGGAAGGAAACAAGAGAGTCAGTGTACTGAAGTTCTTTGATGCCGTGTCTATTGCGGGAACAGTTACCAGAATCGTACCTTATCGTACAGAAGAGAAGAAGAACAAGATTTATTATGAATTTATGGATTTTTATGAACTGTCTTCTATCAATTATATTTATTTTTCAGAGGAAGGGCGTTTTGCAAAGTTGCAGAGCCTGATTGGAAAAAAGCCAGATGAGAAGTGGACGGATGAAGACAGGATGAACTTTAGTTCCATCTATTCCTGTTTTGAGAGTGTGTTCCGTACCCTGGTGAAAGAGAACGAAGAACGGACAGTCGGAGACGCTCTGTTGACCTTTATAGAGATCTATGGATATGATGAAGTGAGAAAGATGACCGCATCTGAGATGCAGATGAGGATTGCGAGAAGTGCCAAAGTTTTCGAAACACAGGGGAATGAAGAAAGCCTGGACATCCGGATGAATCCGGAAGTGGTGAAAAAGCCGTTACTGCAGCGCCTGATCCCAACCAGTGCACCGGTTCAGAATATCGCATTCGTTCACGAAGTAGATCCGCATAAGTCGGGATGGACTTATATTCATGATCTGGGAAGGATGCATCTGGAACAGGCATTCCCGGATCAGGTTAAAGTGAGTGTCTATATCGCAGAACAGTATCCAAGTCTGGAGGATAGTGTGCGCCAGGCTGTAAAGGATGGAAATTCCATTATTTTTACAACATCACCGGTTCTTTATAATGCAAGTCTGAAGGTGGCACTGGATTATAAAGATGTGAAGATATTAAATTGTTCTCTCATGTCTGATAAGGGTGTCATTCGGAATTATAATGCGCGCATTTATGAAGCCAAGTTCATTCTTGGAGCGATAGCCGGAGCGATGACCACGAACGATAAACTGGGGTATCTTGCTGATTATCCGATCTATGGAACGGTATCTAATATTAATGCATTTGCGCTGGGTGCACAGATGATTAACCCACGGGCAAAAGTATACGTAGAATGGGAGTCAGAAAAAGACATTGATTATGTAGAGCGTTTTCAGGAACATGGGGTATCTTATGTATGTGGAAGGAACATAATCATTCCAAATAAGAATATGGGATCCAGGCATTTTGGGCTATTTGAACTAGGGGACGAAACTCATCATAATATCGCCATGCCGATTCTGCACTGGGGTAAATTCTATGAACAGATGATTCAGAATATTATGGAAGGCGATTGGAAAAATGCAGAAAGCAGTGGGCAGAAATCGCTGAATTACTGGTGGGGAATGTCTGCGGGAATCGTGGATGTGATTTGTTCCAACAGCCTGCCAGCTGGTACAGAACGGCTGATTGCCTTGTTGCGTAAGACGATTTGCGCAGGAGAATTTAATCCATTTTCCGGAGTGCTATATTCGCAGAACGGAGTAGTACAGGAAGATAAAGAAGAAACACTGACTCCGGAGAAAATTATTACAATGGACTGGTTGTGTGAGAACGTTATCGGTAGAATTCCAAAGATGTCAGAACTGACAGAACACGCGATACCGGTTGTTATGGAACAGGGAATCAGCGGTGAGATAGAATAGAGGTACTGGAAAGGCAACAAGATGAAGATACTTGCTATTGCGGATGAAGAATCCAGGTATTTATGGGATTTCTATGAAAAAGAAAAGCTGGAAGGAATAGATCTGATTCTTTCAGCAGGGGATCTGTCACCGGATTATTTGTCTTTTCTGGTTACAATGTCATCAGCGCCGGTTCTGTATGTACATGGCAATCATGATGATAAATATAAGTATAAGCCACCGGAAGGATGTATTTGCATCGAGGATGATATATATGTCTATCAGGGTGTACGTATTATGGGGCTTGGCGGTTCTATGCGGTATCATGCAGGAGAGCATCAGTATACGGATGCACAGATGAACAAGCGTGTACGAAAAATGAGATGGAAGTTGTTTCGACACAGAGGGTTTGATATTTTACTCACGCATGCACCGGCATATGAAATTAACGATGGCAGAGATTTGCCACATCAGGGGTTTCGCATATTTGTGAAACTGATGGAAAAGTATAGCCCCAAATTTTTTATTCATGGGCATGTACATATGAGTTATGGAAGACAGCATAAGAGATATGATAAGTATCATGAGACAAATATTATCAACGCCTATGAAAGATGCATATTTGAATATGAGGCAGATGAAAATACATTGAGAGAAAATTTGAGGTGAATAAAAGGGGACTGAACTAATGAGAAATATAAGTTCAGTCCCTTTGGCTTTTATGCCTCCCAACGCCCGGAAGCACCACATGGCAGTACCAGTCCATTGGAAGATACCGGAAGACCAATCTCCTGGGAATCTACATGACCGTGAAATGGTTTTAATTCAGTAGCCAGCATATAAGTCAGAACCGCAGGTGCCAGACCTGTTGTATAGGAATTGATCAGGAAAAAGAGCGGCTGATCACTTAGTAACTGAGCACAGAGTTTTACCAGCGGATGGATGGCATCCTCAATCTTCCAGATCTCACCTTTTGGACCACGGCCGTATGATGGGGGATCCATAATAATGGCATCGTAATGATTGCCCCGGCGGATTTCGCGTTCTACAAACTTTACACAGTCATCAACGATCCAACGGATTGGTGCGTTTTCCAGGCCGGAGGAACGGGCATTTTCTTTTGCCCAGGTGACCATACCCTTGGAAGCATCTACATGGGTTACTGAAGCACCTGCAGCGGCAGCGGCGAGAGTAGCGCCACCGGTGTATGCAAACAGGTTCAGAACCTTAACAGGGCGCCCTGCTTCTGTGATTTTACGGGAAAACCAGTCCCAGTTGGCAGCCTGCTCCGGGAAAAGACCGGTATGCTTAAAACTAAAAGGTTTCAAATTAAAAGTGAGGGAATGATAATGAATCGTCCACTGCTCAGGGAGATTAAAAAATTCCCATTCGCCGCCGCCTTTTTTACTGCGGTGATAATGCCCGTTCATGTGCTTCCATTCAGGAAGAACCTTTGGGGTATCCCAGATGACCTGAGGATCAGGACGAACCAGGATGTACCTGCCCCAGCGTTCCAGTTTTTCTCCTTTGGACGTATCTAATACTTCGTAATCTTTCCAATGATCAGCAATCCACATAAATATTCCTTTCATAATAGCATCATATTTGGTATTGTAATTTGTGTTTCTTCCTATATAATAAGGTAAGAATATAGACGTTTTGTGCATCTGCTGTATTCATTATATGGGATGGGGACTGTGGAATGCAATACCCATTTCGATATTGAAAAATAGTGTATAAGAAAAAATACAAAAAAAATCAAAAAACCCTTGCAAAATAAGAAAATATCATTTATAATTCAATCGTTGTGACCTTGATAGCGTTGAAGCGTGAGGTTGCTGTAGAAATTCTACAGGTTTTCCGTGGAGCGAATGTCAAGTTAGAAAACTGGCGACAAGTCACTGTACAAATTAACTGTCCGGCTATGACCGGAAACAACGTGTGGAGAAACGGAGCATGCTCTGAGATACACACGGGAGCGTGTACAGTCACCGCTTGTCGTACTTAGCAATAAAAGTGCGAAAAGGAGGCGACTTTTTTTATGGCAAGTCAAGTAATGAGAATCACATTAAAGGCATATGATCATCAGCTGGTTGATGCATCTGCTAAGAAAATCATCGAAACTGTAAAAAAGAATGGAGCTCAGGTAAGTGGACCGGTACCTCTTCCTACTAAGAAGGAAGTTGTTACAATTCTTCGTGCCGTTCACAAATACAAAGATTCCAGAGAACAGTTCGAACAGAGAACTCATAAAAGACTGATCGATATCATTGCACCAACACAGAAGACAGTTGATGCACTGTCCAGACTGGAAATGCCAGCAGGTGTAAATATCGATATCAAGATGAAGAACAAATAAGTTCTTGAGTTGAGAGTTAATTATCCTACGGGTTGATATAGAAGCAACAGTGGCGAAAGCCAAAGTTCCACTTATATTGACTGTTTGACTAGGATGATTGCACAACACAGTGTAATCCGCTGTAGAAAAACAGGAGGTAAAAAGGATGAAGAAAGCGATTTTAGCAACAAAAGTCGGAATGACACAGATCTTCAACGAAGATGGAGTATTAACTCCGGTAACCGTTCTTCAGGCTGGCCCTTGTGTAGTGACACAGATCAAGACAGTTGAGAATGATGGTTACAGCGCAGTACAGGTTGGTTTTGCTGACAAGAGAGAAAATCTGGTTAACAAACCAATGAAAGGTCAGTTTGACAAAGCAGGAGTTTCTTGCAAGAGATTTGTCAGAGAGTTCAAATTTGAAAATGCTGAGGAATTTACAGTAGCACAGGAAATCAAAGCTGATATTTTTGCAGCTGGCGACAAGATCGATGCTACAGCAATTTCCAAAGGTAAAGGATTCCAGGGTGCGATTAAGAGATTCGGTCAACACAGAGGTCCTATGGCTCATGGTTCTAAGTTCCATCGTCATCAGGGTTCTAACGGTGCTTGTTCTGACCCAAGTAAGGTATTCAAAGGAAAAGGAATGCCAGGACATATGGGAAGCAAACGTGTAACAATCCAGAACCTGGAAGTAGTAAGAGTTGACGCAGAGAACAATCTGATTCTGGTTAAGGGAGCAGTTCCTGGACCAAAGAAATCTCTGGTTACTATCAAAGAAACAGTAAAATCTGGCAAATAGGCCTTGTAGGAAAGGAGGAACACACAGATGGCAAACGTATCTGTTTACAATATGGAAGGCAAAGAAGTTGGCACAATGGAGCTTAACGATGCTGTGTTTGGTGTAGAAGTAAACGAACATCTGGTACACATGGCAGTGCTTCAGCAGCTGGCAAACAATCGTCAGGGAACACAGAAAGCAAAAACACGTTCTGAAGTTTCCGGAGGCGGAAGAAAACCTTGGAGACAGAAAGGAACCGGTCATGCAAGACAGGGTTCAACAAGAGCTCCACAGTGGACAGGCGGCGGAGTTGTATTCGCACCAGTTCCAAGGGACTATTCTTTCAAGATGAACAAGAAAGAAAAGAGAGCAGCTCTTAAGTCTGTATTAACTGCAAAAGTTCAGGAAAACAAGGTGGTAATTCTTGATGAACTGAAATTTGATGAGATTAAGACAAAAGCTATGGTAAATGTACTGAACAATGTAAAAGCTGAAAAGGCAATCGTTGTTCTGAAAGAGAATGATGAAAAGGTAGTGCTTTCTGCAAGAAACATTGCTGATGTTCAGACATCTCTGGTAAATACCATCAATGTATACGACATTCTGAAACATAACACACTGGTTATGACAAAAGAAGCCGTACAGGCAATCGAGGAGGTGTACGCATAATGGCAGCAATTCAGTATTATGATGTAATCCTTAAACCAATCGTAACTGAAAAGAGTATGAATGCTATGGCAGAAAAGAAATACACTTTCCAGGTACACACTGAGGCAACCAAATCTCAGATCAAAGAAGCTGTAGAAAAGATGTTCGAAGGAACAAAAGTAAAACGCGTTAACACAATGAACCTGGATGGAAAAACCAGACGTCGTGGAATGACCGTTGGAAAAACAGCTAAGACAAAGAAAGCAATCGTAACTCTGACAGAAGACAGCAAAGATATTGAGATCTTCCAGGGATTATAAGATTGGCAGATGAGCTCCGTCAGTTCTGATTCAGAATATGGGCGGACGATATATAAGGTATATGCATCGCAGGATGCATGCGAAATATATTGAAAGGAGAAACAAAAATGGGAATTAAAACCTATAAACCATATACACCGTCAAGAAGAAACATGACGGGATCTGATTTCTCTGAAATTACAAAGACTACTCCGGAAAAGAGCCTTGTTGTATCTCTTAAGAAAAACTCCGGACGTAACAATCAGGGAAAAATTACTGTAAGACACCGCGGAGGCGGAAGCAGAAGAAAATACAGAATCATCGATTTCAAGAGAAATAAAAAAGATGGTATCCCAGCAGTAGTAACTGGTATCGAATACGATCCAAACAGAACAGCTAACATTGCTCTGATTACTTATGCTGATGGAGAAAAAGCTTACATCCTTGCACCACAGGGACTGAAAGATGGAATGAAGGTTATGAGCGGTGAGGAAGCCGAAGTAAGAATCGGTAACTGCCTGCCATTATCCAAGATCCCGGTTGGTACAATGGTTCACAATATTGAACTTTATCCTGGAAAAGGTGGTCAGCTTGTTCGTGCAGCTGGTAACGGCGCACAGCTGATGGCTAAAGAAGGAAAATATGCAACACTTCGTCTCCCTTCAGGAGAAATGAGAATGGTTCCGATCATCTGCCGCGCAACAGTCGGTGTTGTAGGAAATGGTGATCACAACCTGATTAATATTGGTAAAGCTGGTAGAAAACGTCACATGGGTATCAGACCTACCGTTCGCGGATCTGTTATGAACCCGAATGACCATCCACACGGTGGTGGTGAAGGTAAGACCGGTATCGGTCGTCCAGGTCCATGTACACCTTGGGGCAAACCTGCACTGGGTCTTAAGACCAGAAGCAAGAAGAAAGCTTCTAACAAGCTCATCGTAAGAAGACGCGATGGTAAAGCAATCAACTAATAACAATATTAATCGAGAAATATAAGGAGGTTAGAACCTATGGCTCGCTCACTTAAAAAAGGACCGTTTGCGGACGCAAGCTTACTGAAAAAAGTTGACGAAATGAACGCAGCAGGATCTAAACAGGTTATCAAGACCTGGTCCCGCCGTTCTACAATTTTCCCACAGATGGTTGGACATACAATTGCAGTTCATGATGGAAGAAGACATGTGCCTGTATATGTAACAGAAGATATGGTTGGACATAAACTTGGAGAGTTCGTTGCAACCAGAACATACAGAGGACATGGTAAAGACGAGAAGAAATCTCGTTAAGGATAATATTTGAAAGGAGGCTTCATCCATGGCAAAAGGACATAGATCCCAAATCAAGAGAGAAAGAAATGCTCAGAAGGACACAAGACCATCCGCAAAGTTATCTTATGCGAGAGTCTCAGTTCAGAAGGCATGCTTCGTTTTAGATGCTATTAGAGGCAAAGATGTGCAGACAGCACTTGGTATTGTAACTTACAACCCAAGATACGCTTCTACATTAATTAAAAAATTATTAGAGTCAGCAATTGCAAATGCTGAAAACAATAACGGAATGAGTGTAGAGAACCTTTACGTAGAAGAATGCTACGCTAACAAAGGACCTACAATGAAGAGAATCAGACCAAGAGCACAGGGTAGAGCTTATCGTATCGAAAAGAGAATGAGCCACATCACAATCGTGCTGAATGAAAGATAGGAGGTAAAGCATGGGACAGAAAGTTAATCCACACGGCTTAAGAGTCGGTGTTATTAAAGACTGGGACTCCAAGTGGTATGCTGAGTCAGAATTTGCTGATTACCTGATCGAAGACAACAAGATCAGAACATACCTGAAGAAGAAGTTATATAGCGCTGGTGTTTCAAAAATCGAAATCGAAAGAGCATCAGGAAGAGTAAAAGTGATCATCTACACAGCTAAACCGGGTGTTGTAATCGGTAAAGGCGGTTCAGAGATCGAAAAAGTAAAAGCTGAAGTTCAGAAGTTCGTTACAGGAAAACTTCTTGTAGATATCAAAGAAGTTAAGAGACCGGACAGAGATGCTCAGTTAGTAGCTGAAAACATTGCTCAGCAGCTGGAAAACCGTGTTTCCTTCCGTCGTGCTATGAAATCTACAATGGGAAGAACCATGAAAACAGGAGCAAAGGGAATTAAGACTGCTGTTTCAGGACGTCTTGGCGGAGCTGATATGGCTCGTACAGAGTTCTACAGTGAAGGAACTATTCCACTTCAGACACTTCGTGCAGATATTGACTATGGATTCGCAGAAGCAGATACCACTTACGGCAAAATGGGCGTAAAGGTATGGATTTACAACGGCGAAATCCTTCCAACCAAAAATGTAAAGGAAGGGAGCGATAAATAATGTTAATGCCTAAGAGAGTAAAACGTCGTAAACAGTTCCGTGGAAGCATGGCTGGAAAGGCGTTAAGAGGAAATACAATTTCCAATGGTGAATATGGACTTGTTGCAACTGAACCATGCTGGATTAAATCAAACCAGATCGAAGCTGCCCGTGTTGCTATGACTCGTTATATCAAACGTGGTGGTAAAGTTTGGATCAAGATTTTCCCAGACAAACCTGTAACAGCAAAACCAGCTGAAACCCGTATGGGTTCCGGTAAAGGAACACTGGAATACTGGGTAGCAGTTGTAAAACCGGGACGTGTTATGTTTGAACTGGCAGGAGTTCCGGAAGAAGTAGCCCGTGAAGCGTTACGTCTTGCTATGCACAAATTACCGTGCAAATGCAAAATCGTATCTCGTGCAGATTTAGAAGGCGGTGATAACAGTGAAAATTAATAAGTATGTAGAAGATTTAAAAAGCAAATCAGCTGCAGAATTAAACGAAGAATTAGTAGCTGCTAAAAAGGAACTTTTCAATTTAAGATTCCAGAATGCAACCAATCAGCTGGATAACACAAGCAGAATCAAAGAAGTTCGTAAGAACATCGCAAGAATTCAGACCGTTATCACTGAGAAAGCTAATGCGTAAGTGAATTACCACGAAAGGAGCAAATAGACGTGGAAAGAAATCTTAGAAAAACCCGTGTTGGTAAAGTTGTCAGCAACAAGATGGATAAGACAATCGTTGTTGCAGTTGAGAACCATGTGAAACATCCTCTTTACAAAAAAGTCGTAAAGAGTACTTATAAATTAAAAGCACACGATGAAAACAACGAATGTAACATCGGTGATACAGTAAAAGTAATGGAAACAAGACCTTTATCCAAAGATAAGAGATGGAGACTTGTGGAAATCACTGAAAGAGTGAAATAGTATAGGAGGTAATCAGCATGATACAGCAGGAGAGTAGACTGAAAGTTGCTGATAACACTGGAGCAAAAGAATTACTTTGCATCAGAGTTATGGGCGGATCTACCAGAAGATATGCAGCTATCGGTGATGTAATCGTTGCTACGGTTAAAGATGCAACACCAGGCGGCGTTGTAAAAAAAGGTGATGTTGTAAAGGCTGTCGTAGTTCGTACAGTAAACAAAACCCGTCGTAAAGATGGTTCTTATATTAGATTTGATGAAAATGCTGCAGTCATCATCAAAGATGACAAGAATCCAAGAGGAACTCGTATTTTTGGACCAGTAGCAAGAGAGCTTCGTGATAAACAGTTTATGAAAATTGTTTCACTGGCTCCGGAAGTATTATAAGGAGGTACCCGAATGTCAGCATTAAAAATCAAGACAGGCGATACAGTAAAAGTTATCGCTGGTAAAGATAAAGATAAAGAGGGCAAAGTCCTCAAAGTAGATGTGAAGAACCATAAAGTGCTCGTTGAAGGCATCAACATGGTTGTGAAACATGCAAAACCATCAGCTGCTAATCAGCAGGGCGGTATTGTAAACAAAGAAGCTTTCATTGATGCTTCTAACGTAATGCTTCTCCATAATGGAAAGGCAACAAGAGTTGGCTTCAAGATGGACGGAGACAAAAAAGTTCGTGTAGCAAAAGCTACAGGCGAAGTTATCGATAAATAATCGTAAGAGAGGAGGCACTAGAAGTTGAGTAGACTGAAAGAACAGTATCAGAACGAGATCGTAGATGCTATGATCAAAAAGTTTGGATATAAGAATATTATGGAAGTTCCGAAGCTGGACAAAGTTGTAGTAAACATGGGCGTTGGCGAAGCAAAAGAAAACGCTAAGTTACTGGAAGCAGCTGTTAAGGATATGGAAACTATTACAGGCCAGAAAGCGGTTCTGACCAGAGCAAAGAATTCTGTTGCTAACTTCAAGATCAGAGAAGGTATGGCAATCGGATGTAAAGTTACACTTCGTGGAGAAAAAATGTATGAATTCGTTGACCGTCTGGTTAACCTTGCATTACCTCGAGTACGTGACTTTAGAGGTGTTAACCCGAATGCGTTTGATGGAAGAGGTAACTACGCTCTTGGTATCAAAGAACAGTTAATTTTCCCTGAAATCGAATATGATAAGGTTGACAAGGTAAGAGGTATGGACGTTATCTTTGTTACAACAGCAAAGACTGACGAAGAAGCACGTGAACTTTTAACACAGTTCAACATGCCATTCTCTAAATAATTGAATTGTTAACAGTCAATGTGATTGAATATAGGAGGAAATTTCATGGCTAAGACAGCAATGAAGATTAAACAGCAGCGTCCACAGAAATTCTCCACAAGAGAATACAACCGCTGCAGAATTTGTGGTCGTCCACATGCATATTTGAGAAAATACGGAATCTGCAGAATCTGCTTCCGTGAACTGGCTTACAAAGGTGAAATTCCGGGAGTTAAGAAAGCTTCCTGGTAAGCCGATACAACTTGATTGGTCAGCAATGATCTGAGAATATAAGGAGGAAAATCCAGATGACAATGAGTGATCCTATTGCAGATATGCTTACAAGAATCCGTAATGCAAATACTGCAAAACACGATACAGTAGATGTTCCATCATCCAAAATGAAACTTGCTATTGCAAACATTCTGGTAGATGAAGGTTATATTGCAAAATATGACATCGTTGAAGAAGGCGGTTTCCCAGTTATCCGCATCACACTGAAATACGGTGCTGATAAAAATGAGAGAGTCATTACAGGTATTAAGAGAATTTCTAAACCAGGTCTTCGTGTGCATGCAGGCAAAGAAGATATTCCAAGAGTTCTTGGTGGTCTTGGTGTAGCTATTCTTTCTACAAACAAAGGTGTTATCACTGACAGAGAAGCTCGTAAGCTTGGAGTTGGTGGAGAAGTTCTGGCATTTGTTTGGTAGGATACCCCGTAAAAGTTACTGAAAACAGAGAGAGACAATGCTCTCTCTCCGAAAATCTAAGTAAGGAGGACATTTGAATGTCACGTATAGGAAGACTGCCTGTAGCAATTCCTGCAGGCGTTACCGTTGAAGTTGCGGAAGGCAACAAAGTTACAGTAAAAGGCAGCAAAGGAACTCTGGTAAGAGTACTGCCTGCTGAAATGGATATCAAAGTAGAAGATGGTCATGTAGTAGTAAGCAGACCAAACGATCTGAAGAAAATGAAATCTCTGCACGGTCTGACAAGAACACTGATCCACAACATGGTAGTTGGTGTCAGCGAAGGATTCGAAAAGAAGCTGGAAGTAAATGGTGTAGGTTACAAAGCAGCTAAGCAGGGTAAGAAACTGGTATTATCTCTTGGATATTCTCATCCAGTAGAGATGATCGATCCAGAAGGCCTGGAAGCAGTTGTTGACGGAAACGTAATCACTGTTAAGGGTATTGACAAAGAAAAAGTTGGCCAGTACGCAGCTGAAATCAGAGAAAAGAGAGCTCCGGAACCTTATAAAGGTAAAGGTATTAAGTATGCTGATGAAGTTATCAGACGTAAAGTTGGTAAGACTGGTAAGAAATAAGTAAGGAGAGTGTGAAAATGGTTAGTAAAGAATCTAGAACAGAAGTTCGTGTAAAGAAGCACAGAAGACTTCGTAATCGTTTTGCAGGTACTGCACAGAGACCACGTCTCGCAGTATTCAGAAGCAATAATCATATGTATGCTCAAATTATTGACGATACAGTCGGAAATACTCTGGTTTCTGCAAGCACACTTCAGAAAGAAGTAAAAGCAGAAGTTGAGAAGACTAATAACGTTGATGCAGCAGCATACCTTGGAAAAGTAATCGCAGAGAGAGCTCTGGAAAAAGGCATTAAAGAAGTTGTTTTTGATAGAGGCGGCTTTATATATCAGGGTAAAATCAAAGCATTAGCAGATGCAGCCAGAGAAGCTGGTCTGGAATTTTAGGAGGTAGACACATGAAACGTGAAATTATTGATGCTAATCAGTTAGAATTAACAGAAAAAGTAGTGTCAATTAAGCGTGTTACCAAAGTTGTAAAAGGTGGTCGTAATATGCGTTTTACAGCCCTGGTAGTTGTTGGTGATGGCAACGGACACGTTGGTGCCGGACTTGGAAAGGCTGCTGAAATTCCAGAAGCTATCCGTAAAGGTAAAGAAGATGCTACAAAGAAACTTATCACTGTTGCATTAGATGAAAATGCAAGTATTCCACACAACTTTGACGGTAAATTCGGTGGATCTCAGATCGTTCTGAAGAGAGCTCCGGAAGGTACTGGTATCATCGCTGGTGGTCCTGCACGTAACGTACTGGAACTTGCTGGTATTCGCAACATCCGTACAAAATGTCTGGGATCCAGAAACAAACAGAACGTTGTACTTGCTACACTGGAAGGACTGAAACAGCTGAAGTCCCCTGAAGAAGTTGCAAGACTTCGTGGAAAATCTGTTGAAGAAGTTCGTGCGTAATTTGCACAGGAGGTAAAAAATGGCAGATAAAGTAAAAGTTACACTTGTTAAATCTCCAATCGGAGCTATTCCAAAGCATCGTGCTACTGTTGCAGCACTTGGACTGAAGAAACTGAACAAATCTGTTGAGCTTCCAAACAATGCAGCAACAATGGGAATGGTAAAACAGGTTCAGCATTTAGTAAAAGTAGAAGAAGTTTAATTTAGATTGATATTAGAATAAGGAGGTGCCATGATGGATTTATCAAACTTAAAACCTGCTGAAGGTTCCAGACAGAGCGATAACTTCAGAAGAGGTCGCGGACATGGTTCAGGAAACGGCAAAACTGCCGGTAAGGGACATAAAGGACAGAAAGCACGTTCAGGCGCTACTAGACCAGGTTTCGAAGGTGGTCAGATGCCACTGTACAGACGTCTTCCTAAGAGAGGTTTCACAAACAGAAATACTCTTGATATCGAAGCAATCAATGTAAGCGTACTGGAAAGATTTGATAATGATACAGAAGTAACAATCGATACTCTGATTGAGACTGGTATCATTAAGAGTGCCAAAGACGGTGTTAAGATTCTTGGAAACGGTGAACTTACCAAGAAGCTTACTGTTAAAGCAAATGCTTTCAGTGAAGGCGCAAAAGCTAAAATAGAAGCAGTTGGTGGAAAAGCTGAGGTGATCTAATGTTAAAGACACTTCGTGATGCGTTTAAGGTTAAAGATATCAGAGAAAGAATGTTATATACATTTCTGATGCTCCTTGTTGTCAGATTCGGTTCACAGCTCCCGGTTCCGGGTGTGGACCGTAACTACCTGGCAAACTGGTTTGCAAATCAGACCGGTGATGCATTTAATTTCTTTAGTGCATTTACAGGCGGATCATTTGAGAAAATGTCTATCTTTGCTTTGAATATCACACCATACATTACTTCATCTATTATTATGCAGCTTCTTACCATTGCCATTCCGGCACTGGAAGAAATGCATAGAGATGGAGAAGAAGGCAGAAAGAAGATTACTGCCATTACCCGTTATGTGACAGTTGGACTGGCTCTGGCAGAATCTCTTGCCATGACCATTGGTTTTGGAAGACAGGGATTGATTCCGAACATGAACTTCCTGGCAGGTCTGACTGTAATTGCTGCAATGACAGCTGGATCCACATTCCTGATGTGGATCGGTGAACAGATCACAGAGCATGGTGTTGGAAATGGTATTTCCATTGTCCTGATGATTAACATTCTGTCCAGAGTACCGTCTGATATGGCTTCTCTGTACGAGTCATTCATCAAAGGAACGACACTCGCCAAAGGTGTTCTGGCCGGTGTTATTATTCTGGCTGTTATTATTGTTACGATTGTACTGGTTATCTTATTAAGCGATGCAACAAGAAGAATTCCTGTCCAGTATGCAAAAAAAATGCAGGGCAGAAAAATGGTTGGTGGTCAGTCCACATTTATTCCATTGAAAGTAAATACAGCAGGTGTTATCCCTGTTATCTTTGCTTCTTCTCTGCTTAGTATGCCAAGTATGATTGCAGCGTTTGCGGGGATTTCTGAAGAAGGTTTAGGCGGAAAGATCATTGCTTCTTTAAGTCAGAACAACTGGTTTAGTCCATCCAAGCCAATCTATTCCATCGGATTGATCATTTATGTCGCATTAATTATCGCATTTGCATATTTCTATACATCCATTACTTTCAATCCAATTGAGGTCGCGGATAATATGAAAAAGCAGGGTGGTTTCATTCCAGGTATTCGTCCAGGTAAACCAACCAGCGATTACTTAAATAAGATTTTAAATTACATTGTACTGATTGGTGCACTTGGTCTTACGATTGTGGTATTGATTCCAATCTTCTTTAATGGAGTTTTCGGAGCATATGTATCATTTGGAGGAACTTCCATTATCATTATCGTTGGAGTAGTGCTGGAGACAATCAAACAGATCGAATCTCAGATGGTAGTTCGCAATTATAAAGGCTTTTTAAGCGAGTAGACAAAGATAGAGTGTACCGTTTCATCTGTACCGGATGAGATGGTGCACTATATGTGTTTAATGGTAAAAAATATAAAATGAGGCAGGTTTCATTATGAAGATTATTATGTTAGGCGCACCTGGAGCTGGTAAGGGTACACAGGCAAAGAAGATTGCAGCAAAATATGGTATTCCACACATTTCCACAGGAGATATTTTCCGTGCGAACATTAAAGAAGGTACAGAACTTGGTAAAAAAGCTAAGACTTATATGGATCAGGGACTTCTGGTCCCAGACGAGCTGGTTGTGGATCTGGTAGTAGACAGATTACAGCAGGATGACTGCAAAAAAGGGTATGTATTAGACGGCTTCCCAAGAACCATTCCTCAGGCAGAGTGTCTGGATGCAGCTCTTGCAAAAAATGGCGAAAAGATGGAATATGCCATTGATGTCAATGTACCGGATGAGAACATTGTAACACGTATGGGAGGAAGAAGAGCCTGTGTAGGATGCGGTGCGACTTACCATATCGTTTACAATCCAACCAAAGTAGAAGGAATCTGCGATGCATGCGGAGAAAAGCTGATCCTGAGAGATGATGATAAGCCAGAAACTGTTCAGAAGCGTCTTGGCGTATATCACGAACAGACTCAGCCACTGATTGATTACTATACAAAAGCTGGTATCTTAAAAGAAGTGGATGGTACAGTGGACATGGAAGATGTCTTCCAGAGCATTGTGCAGATATTAGGAGAATAATATGTCGGTATCAATAAAGTCTGCGAAAGAAATACAGCTTATGCGAGAAGCTGGAAAACGTCTTGAACTTGTTCATGCCAAACTGGAAGAATATGTAAAACCGGGAATTTCTACCAAAGACATTGACCGGTATGGGGAAAAACTGATCAGAGATATGGGATGTATTCCGAATTTCCTGAATTATAACGGTTATCCTGCATCCATATGTGTATCGGTAAATGATGAAGTGGTGCATGGAATCCCGAATAATGAACATATTCTGATGGAGGGAGATATTGTCAGTCTGGATGCCGGACTTATTTATGAAGGGTATCATTCAGATGCGGCAAGAACTCATGCAGTAGGAAAGATATCCAAAGAAGCTCAGCAGCTGATTCAGGTCACAAAGGACAGTTTCTTTAAAGGAATAGAGTATGCCAGAGAAGGTAATCACCTGTATCAGATATCTGCAGCGATCGGCGCTTATGCTGAGAGCTTTGGCTACGGAGTAGTCAGAGATCTAGTTGGACATGGAATAGGGACTCATTTGCATGAGGATCCTCAGATTCCGAATTTTGCACAGAGAGGGCGCGGTATTCGCCTTGTTTCAGGAATGACACTTGCGATTGAACCAATGATCAATGCCGGAAGCTATAATGTCTGCTGGCTGGATGATGACTGGACAGTTGTAACAGAAGATGGATCTTTGTCAGCTCATTACGAGAACACCGTACTGATCACAGATGGAGAACCTGAGATCCTGACATTAGGTCAGATATAGTGACAATGCCGGGAGGTAAAGATGGATTATGAATTTGGAATGCTCGCCTGGTCCATGGCAGGGCATGATAAAGACAAACTTTATGTAATCATAAAAACAGAAGGTGAATATGTATATCTTTCTGATGGCCGCCTGAAACCAGTAGAGCGTCCGAAAAAAAAGAAATGGAAACATATTCAGGTCAGAAAAACAATACCGGAAGAACTGTGCAGTTTGACCGAGGAAACAATTAAAAATGAAGAGATCAGAAAAGTAATCAGGAGGTTTTCAAATGTCTAAGGCAGATGTTATTGAAGTAGAAGGAACAGTATTGGAAAAATTACCAAATGCAATGTTTAAAGTAGAACTGGAAAACAAGCATGTGGTACTGGCTCATATCAGCGGTAAGCTGAGAATGAACTTTATCCGTATCCTTCCAGGAGACAAAGTAACGATTGAACTGTCTCCATATGATTTATCCAAAGGACGTATTATCTGGAGAGATAAATAAGACATTTTAAAAATAATTCAAAAAATTTGAAAAAATTGAAAATAATACTTGCAAAAAAGGTGCGCTGGTGCTATACTCTCTAGCGTACCTTTTTAGATAAAGGGGTTATTATGCCCTACAAGGCGAGTAAATAGGAAAGGAGGATTTAACACATGAAGGTTAGATCATCAGTTAAACCTATCTGCGAAAAATGCAAAATCATTAAAAGAAAAGGTAGTATCAGAGTAATCTGTGAAAACCCAAAACACAAACAGCGCCAGGGTTAATCCGGCAATCCGTTTGTGGATGATTTGAACACGACTGCAGCATGCTTTGCATGCTAATGACAATATATGCGACGATGTATCCGGCAGTACTCTTAATGCTGGAGAGTTTACACAGCAGATACATCCCCTATATTGCTTCTAATACCGGATCATGTATATGATACGGAAAGGTCGTATTTCGCGGCTGGGTGCTGGAACAATTCCAGAACCCCAATTAAAGACAATATAGCTGAGCACCGGGCAGCGCACAACATTTCAGACGTCTGGCTATGGCGGGCTGCGTGTGAACGGTAGCTTATGAGAAAATGGAGGAAAAATTACATGGCTCGTATTGCTGGTGTAGACTTACCAAGAGAGAAAAGAATTGAAATCGGTTTGACTTACATCTACGGTATTGGTAGAGTAAGCGCAAACAAGATCCTGGAAGCAGCAAATGTAAATCCTGATACTCGTGTCAGAGATCTTACAGATGAAGAAGTTTCCAGAATCCGTGACGTAATGGATGAACATTATACAGTAGAAGGTGACCTGAGAAGAGAAATCGCTCTGAATATCAAGAGACTTCAGGAAATCGGATGTTACAGAGGAATCCGTCATCGTAAAGGACTTCCTGTTCGTGGTCAGAAGACCAAGACAAACGCTAGAACACGTAAGGGTCCTAAGAAAACAGTAGCTAATAAGAAGAAATAATATAGGAAGAAAGTAGGTTAGTTTATCATGGCTAAAAAAGTTGCGAAAAAAGTGACAAAAAAGCGCGTTAAGAAAAACGTTGAACGCGGACAGGCACATATTCAGTCATCTTTCAATAACACAATTGTTACATTGACAGATGCTGCAGGTAATGCATTATCTTGGGCAAGTGCCGGTGGTCTGGGATTTAAAGGTTCAAGGAAATCTACTCCATATGCAGCACAGATGGCTGCTGAGACAGCTGCAAAGGCAGCTATCCCTCACGGATTAAAGACAGTAGACGTATTTGTAAAGGGTCCTGGTTCAGGAAGAGAAGCAGCTATCCGTGCACTGAGTGCATGCGGTATTGATGTAACAAGCATCACAGATGTAACTCCGGTTCCACATAATGGATGCCGCCCACCAAAACGCAGAAGAGTCTAATTAGGAGGTAATAAAGATGGCAGTAGATAGAACTCCGGTCCTGAAAAGATGCAGATCCCTCGGTCTGGATCCTGTATATTTAGGAATCGATAAAAAGTCCAATAGAGAATTAAAGAGAGCAAACCGTAAGATGAGTGAATACGGTCTGCAGTTAAGAGAAAAACAGAAAGCAAAATTCATTTACGGCGTACTGGAAAAACCTTTCCGTAACTACTATGCAAAGGCTGAAAGAATGCCAGGTATGACAGGTCCTAACCTGATGATCATGCTGGAAACAAGACTGGATAATGTAATCTTCAGACTTGGATTCGCAAGAACCCGTAAAGAAGCAAGACAGATCGTTGACCACAAGCATGTACTGGTAAACGGCAAGCAGGTTAACATCCCATCTTACCTTGTAAAAGCTGGTGATGTAATCGAAATCAAAGAAAAGAACAAAGGATCTCAGAGATACAAAGACATCCTGGAAGTAACAGGCGGACGTCTGGTTCCAGAATGGCTGGAAAGCGATCAGGAGAACTTAAAAGGAACTGTAAAAGAACTTCCTGCAAGAGAAGCAATTGATGTTCCAGTAAACGAAATGCTTATCGTCGAATTATACTCCAAATAAGCATTAGGAAGTAAAATCAGGACTCGCTGATGCGGGTCCTGGCTATAACCCTCAATTACAACAACCCAAAAGGAGGGGCGCAAGAAGTGTTCGATTTTAATAAACCAAGAATTGAAATTGCTGAGATTTCTGAAGACCATAAATATGGAAGATTTGTTGTAGAACCACTCGAAAGAGGATATGGTACTACATTGGGTAATTCACTTCGTAGAATTATGCTTTCATCTTTGCCAGGTGCTGCTGTCAGCCGTGTGAAGATCGAAGGTGTTCTGCATGAGTTTAGCTCCATTCCAGGTGTAAAAGAGGATGTCAGCGAGATTATCATGAACCTAAAATCACTGGCGATCAAGAATACCAGTGAGACAAATGAACCAAAGATCGCTTATATCGAATATGAAGGCGAAGGTGTGGTTACTGCAGCCGATATTCAGGTAGATCAGGATCTGGAGATCCTGAATAAAGATCAGGTAATTGCAACGCTTAGTGGTGGTCCTAGCAGCAAGCTGTATATGGAAATCACAATTACTAAGGGCAGAGGTTACATCAGTGCGGATGAAGGAAAGACTCCGGATATGCCGATTGGTGTAATCGCAGTTGACTCTATTTACACACCGGTTGAACGTGTAAATATGACTGTAGAAAATACCCGTGTAGCACAGGCTACAGACTTTGATAAACTGACTCTGGATGTATATACCAATGGTACACTTGCTCCGGATGAAGCAGTCAGCCTTGCTGCAAAAGTGCTCAGTGAGCATTTAAGTCTCTTTGTTAATCTGTCTGAAAGTGCAAACAATGCTGAGATTATGATTGAAAAAGAAGACAATGAAAAAGAAAAAGTTCTTGAAATGAATATTGATGAACTGGAATTATCTGTTCGTTCATATAACTGTCTGAAGAGAGCCGGTATCAATACCGTAGAAGAACTTTGCAACAGAACTCCGGAAGACATGATGAAGGTTCGTAACCTTGGTCGTAAGTCTCTGGAAGAAGTACTGGCAAAACTGAAAGAACTGGGATTACAGTTAAATCCAAGTGAAGAATAATACAATAGAATGATGTTGCACGGGGAGTAAGCCCGAAGAGCGTTCCCGCGTGCTCCAAGATGGAGGAAAATAAAATGGCAGGTTATAGAAAACTTAGCAGAACATCAGCACAGAGAAAAGCTCTGATCAGAGGTCAGGTTACAGCTCTTCTTCAGCATGGTAAAATCGTTACTACAGAAGCAAAGGCAAAAGAAATCCGTAAGGAAGCTGAAAAGCTGATTGCTCTGGCAGTGAGAGAAAAAGATAATTACGAAACAGTAACAGTTACAGCTAAAGTACCTCGCAAAGATGCTGAAGGCAAGAGAGTAAAAGAAGTTGTAGACGGAAAGAAAGTTACTGTATACGATGAAGTACAGAAAGAAATCAAGAAAGATTCTCCTAGCAGACTTCATGCTAGAAGACAGATGAAAAAAGTTCTGTATACTGTAAAAAAAGTTCCAACAGAAGCAGCTGGTAAGAAGAAAAATACAAAAGAAATCGATCTTACAGAAAAGCTCTTCAATGAATATGCACCAAAATATGCTGACCGTAACGGTGGTTACACAAGAATCGTAAAGATTGGTCTTCGTAAAGGTGATGCAGCAATGGAAGTTCTTCTTGAACTGGTATAAGAGTAGTGCGAAAAGCGGTGTGGTTTCACGCCGCTTTTTTTCGTTTGTTGACAGTCTAATTCAATTGCCCTATAATCTATTTATCTATGCAATTACCACGATCAAAGGGGGAAGAAAAGCATGAAGTTAACAAAATTACTGGAACGTTTGGAATATACCTGCCTGCAGGGTGAGATAGATAAAGAGATTTCCGGAATTGTAAATGATTCCAGAAAAGTAACAGAAGGAAGCCTGTTTTTCTGTATCAAAGGTGCAGTATCAGACGGGCATACCTATGCATCGGATGTGGCCCAAAAGGGCGCGGCAGCTATTATTGTTCAGGAACCGGTGGAAGTGCCAGAATCAGTAACCGTGATACGGGTGGCTGACAGCAGATATGCTATGGCTCTGGTTGCTGCTGCATGGTATGAATACCCGGCAGAAAAGCTGCATGTAATCGGGATTACCGGGACAAAGGGAAAAACAACGACTACCTATATGATTCGTTCTATTTTGGAAGCTGCCGGTCACAAGGTAGGTCTGATCGGTACAATTGAAGCGATCATTGGAGACAGGGTAATACCGGCCTGCAATACTACACCGGAATCCACAACGATCCAGGAATATTTTGCAGAGATGGTGAAAGCAGGATGTGACAGTGTTGTTATGGAAGTATCGTCTCAGGGACTGATGCTACACAGAACCGCAGGTATCCTATTCGAGATTGGTATTTTTACAAATCTGGAACCAGATCATATCGGACCGGCTGAACATGCAAGCTTTGAAGAGTATCTGGAATGTAAGTCACGTCTGTTTAAGCAGTGTAAACTTGGTATTTTGAATGCAGATGACAAACATCTGGAGGAGATTCTGAAGGGACATACCTGCCAGGTGGAGACGTATGGATTTTCAGAAAAAGCAGATTTCCGCGCAACCGATACCAGGCTGGTGTCAGCACCTGGATACCTGGGGATTGATTATCAGGTAAGCGGAAAACGTAATTTTAAAGTAGAGATTGATATTCCAGGAAAATTCAGTGTATACAATTCTCTGGCGGCGATTGCAGTATGTGATCATTATGGTGTTACAGACGAAAATATCATTTCAGCATTGAGCCAGGCAAAGGTCAAGGGGCGTATCGAGATGATCAGGGTGTCCGATGATTTTACCCTGATGATTGATTATGCGCACAATGCTATGGCGTTGGAAAGTCTTCTGACTACTTTAAAGGAATATCATCCTAAGAGACTGGTATGCCTGTTTGGATGTGGTGGAAACCGCTCTAAATCCAGACGTTATGAGATGGGAGAAGTATCCGGAAAGCTGGCAGATTTTACCATTATCACATCGGATAATCCAAGATACGAAGAACCGGAAGCAATTCTGGCAGACATTGAATCTGCGATTTCCAGGACTGATGGAGCTTATATCAAGATTACAGACCGAAAAGAGGCTATCGCTTATGCAATCCATCATGGTCAGCCAGGAGACGTGATTGTTCTGGCAGGTAAAGGGCATGAGGATTATCAGGAAATCTGTGGAGTAAAACACCCGATGGATGAAAGGGTTCTGATACAGGAGATTCTGGCAGAAGATGCGGTAAAAAAAGTGCAAGAATAAGAAAAAGAACAGTCAGTAACAAAAAGGAGGATGCATGGGACAATTGTATGCCAATATTATCGTGGATATATCTCAGGAAAAACTGGATCGAACGTTTAGTTATCTGGTTCCGGAGACCATGCAGAATCTGATTCATATAGGAGATGTGGTGGAAGTACCTTTTGGAAAAGGGAATCGTTTAACCAAAGGATATGTGGTAGAACTGACGGGTACTACCCAGTACCAGATAAGTAAAATGAAGCCTGTACAGGAGATTCTGGTGGGAACCGATCAGACAACCGGAGAGGATCGGCTGATTGCACTGGCAGCATGGATGAGAAATACATATGGATCGACCATGATTCAGGCATTGAAGACTGTTATTCCCATAAAAAAGAAGATCAGACAAAAAGAGAGAAAAACGTTGATCTTGCTGCTGTCCGATGCGGAAGCTGAAGAAAAACTTCGATTTTATGCGAAAAAGAATCAAAAAGCCAGATATCGTCTGCTGGAAGCACTGCTGGAAGAAAAAGAGATTCCCTATGAACTGGCTGTGGGAAAATTGAATCTGTCTGCTTCAGTCATTCGTACCATGGCGGAACAGGGAATTTTAAAAACAGAATCTGTGCTGGTCTATCGCAATCCATTGCATCAGAAACATCAGGGAGCTTATAATATTGCCCTGAACGAAGAACAGAGAAAGGTCGTAGATGGCATCTGGAATGACAAAGTGCACAGAACTTCTCTGCTTCACGGGGTAACAGGAAGTGGAAAAACCGAAGTGTATATGGAGCTGATTGCCCGTACAGTGGCGCAGCAGAGACAGGCTATAGTGCTGATTCCGGAGATTTCCCTGACATATCAGACGGTTATGCGGTTTTATCGCAGATTTGGAGAACGAATCTCGATCATTCATTCCAGATTGTCAGCAGGAGAAAAATACGACCAGTTTCAGCGTGCCCAAAATGGAGACATTGACATTATGATCGGTCCAAGATCCGCACTGTTTACTCCATTTTCCAGACTGGGTCTGATCATCATAGATGAGGAGCATGAGCCATCTTATAAAAGCGAGACAACGCCTCGTTATCACGCAAGAGAAACGGCTATTGAACGTGCGAAGCTAGAAGGGGCGAAAGTAGTGCTTGGTTCAGCAACTCCATCGCTGGAAGCATATTATCGGGCCAAACAGGGAAAATATGCATTATATACGATGACGAAGCGTGCCAGAGGAAGTGCGCTTCCTGATGTGGAAATCGTGGATATGCGGGAAGAACTGCGAAACGGGAATCGAAGTGTGATCAGTCAGAGTCTGAAAGAGGCAATGACAGAGAAACTACAGGCAAAAGAGCAGATGATGCTGTTCCTGAACCGCAGAGGATATGCAGGATTTTTGTCCTGTCGATCCTGTGGTCATGTGGTGATGTGCCCACACTGCGATGTCTCTCTGTCTGTCCACAATCATGGGAGAATGGTCTGCCATTATTGTGGATATGAGGCGAAAAAGCCTGTTGTGTGCCCAAAATGCGGTTCCACTTTTATCAGCACTTTTGGAACGGGGACACAGCAAGTGGAACAGGTGGTAAAAAAAATGTTCCCGGAAGCAGGAGTACTGCGTATGGACATGGATACCACCAGAGAAAAAGATGGACATGAGAAAATTCTGGCTGCATTTCAGAATCAGGAGGCCGATATTTTAATTGGGACACAGATGATTGTGAAGGGACATGATTTCCCGAATGTTACACTAGTAGGAATTCTGGCGGCAGACCTTTCTCTGTATGCACAAGACTATAAAGCAGGGGAACGGACATTTCAGCTGTTGACACAGGCTGCCGGCAGAGCCGGACGTGGAGAAAAAAGTGGAAACGTCATTATACAAAGTTATGATCCGGAACATTATTGTATTACAGCTGCTTCCAGGCAGGATTATTGCGGATTCTATGAAGAAGAGATGAGTTATCGTATGCTGGCAGGTTATCCACCTGCTGTGTATATGATGTCCCTGCATGGAACTGGAAAGGACGAAGCTCATCTGCAGACGGCTATGGATTATCTGGTTAAAATGATGCAGCGTATGCCGGAAAGTGCCAGGATACGTGTCCTGGGACCAACTGCGGAAAGCATCGGGAAAATACAGGATGAGTACCGCAAGGTGATCTATATCAAGGGAGAAGACTTGCAGATACTGACCGGGATAAAGAACAAACTGGAAAAATACATCAAAATGAATGAAGGATATCGAACGGTACAGATACAGTTTGATCTGGAAAACTGACAGATAAAATACAAAAGAAAAAGAGATTGCTCAAAGCAGCAGATTGAAAGACTTACGCAGAAAAAAAGGAGCAATCCCCAGTATAGGAGGAAAGATGGCAATTAGAGAAATAAGAATTCAGGGCGACAGCGTTCTGGAAAAAAAATGTAAAGAAGTCAAAGAGGTAACACCACGGATTCGTGAATTGATCGACGATATGCTGGAAACCATGTATGAGGAAAATGGGGTGGGACTGGCTGCGCCTCAGGTAGGAATCCTGAAGCGTATAGTAGTGATCGATATTGGAGATGGTCCATACATTCTGATCAATCCGGTGATCGAACTGAAAGAAGGGTCACAGACAGGATACGAAGGATGCTTAAGTCTTCCGGGAAAAAGTGGAATTGTCACAAGACCAATGCATGTACGTGTACGTGCTTACGATGAGAACATGGATGAGTTTGTCCTGGAAGGTGAGGAACTGCTGGCAAGAGCTATCTGTCATGAATGTGACCATCTGGATGGAATTATGTACACTTCACTGGTAGAAGGGGAACTTTATGATAATGAAGAACTCTGCCAGAATGAAGAAGAGTAGGAACAAAGAGACCAGATAAAAGGAGAGGATCCGAATGAGAGTAATTTTTATGGGAACACCGGATTTTGCGGTTGGAACCTTACAGGCACTTTTACAGTCCGAACATGAAGTTGTGGCAGTCGTAACACAGCCAGATAAGCCGAAGGGACGAGGAAAAGCCATGCAGTTTACGCCCGTTAAAGAGGTGGCAGCAGAGGCTGGAATTCCGGTACTGCAGCCAAAGAAGGTAAGAGAAGAAGCAGTTGTGGAAGAACTGAGAAGTTATCACCCGGATGTCATCGTTGTGGTTGCTTTTGGACAGCTGATTCCCAAATCGATCCTGGAAATGCCAAAGTATGGATGTGTGAACGTGCATGCATCTCTGCTTCCAAAGTACAGAGGGGCAGCACCGATCCAGTGGGCCGTGATTGACGGAGAAGAGAAATCAGGTGTGACCACCATGCAGATGGATGAAGGACTGGATACCGGTGATATGCTTCTGACAGAAGAGGTTACATTGGATCCGGAAGAAACAGGTGGCAGCCTTTTTGATAAGCTGAGCCAGGTAGGAGCACAGCTTTTACTGAAGACGCTGGATGCGCTGGAAAATGCTGCCGTTACCCCACAGAAGCAGCCGGCAGAAAGTACGACAGCTTATGCTGCTATGCTGAATAAGAAAATGGGAGAGATCGACTGGTCTCAAAGTGCAGTTCAGATTGAGCGTCTGGTTCGGGGCTTAAATCCATGGCCAAGTGCCTATACTCATCTGGCAGGAAAAACAGTAAAGATCTGGAAAGCGGCGGTTCGTCCATCCAGGGAACAGAAAAAAGAACCAGGAAGCGTGATCCTGGAAGATAAAAAGCATTTTGGAATTCAGACAGGTGACGGTGTGCTGGAGATTTTGGAGCTGCAACTGGAAGGAAAAAAGAGAATGACCGCAGATGCATTTTTGCGTGGCTATCAGCTGGAGAATGGAACAAAGCTGGGATAACCGCTGAATAAGCATAAAAGGAGTGAGCAGGATGTTATTAAGCTATGCAGGTTCTTATTATGGATATGGAAGAATGTATTATGATCCAACGATGATACTGGCATTGATTGGTCTGGTGTTAACCATGATTGCTTCATCCAGGGTAAATGCAACGTTTGCAAAATATAACAAAGTCAGATGTATGGCGGGACTGACCGGGGCACAGGCAGCTGAAAAGGTATTGCATATGGCAGGCATCTATGATGTTCGTGTGGAACATGTTTCCGGCAAACTGACGGATCACTATGATCCAAGAGATAAAGTGTTACGGTTGTCAGATAGTACCTATGGAAGTACTTCAGTGGCAGCAGTATGTGTAGCTGCCCATGAATGTGGACATGCGATGCAGGATCAGAAGCAGTATGGTCCACTGGTACTTCGCAGTACTCTGGTACCTGCAGCCAACCTTGGCTCGCAGCTGGCATGGCCGGTATTTTTTGCCGGACTGATCTTTTCCCTGCGTCCACTGGTGACGGTGGGAATTGTATTATTCTGTCTGGCAGTGCTGTTTCAGCTGGTGACTCTTCCGGTAGAGTTTAATGCCTCTTCCAGAGCATTGGAGATTCTGGATCAGGGAGGAATCCTGGGAAGCCAGGAAATGGACGGAGCAAGAAAAGTACTTCGGGCAGCAGCTATGACTTATGTGGCAGCACTGGCCAGTTCTTTGCTGCAGCTGTTGAGACTGATTTTAATCGCAAGGAGGAACGATCGTGACTAAACCAGTTAATACCAGAGAGATCATTCTTGGAATTCTGTGGGAGATTACAGAAGAAGAACGATACAGTCACGTTGTGATAAGAGAGACACTGGAAAAATACCAGTATCTGGAAAAGAGAGACAGAGCGTTTATATCCAGAGTCACAGAAGGAACTATGGAAAATCTGATTGAGCTGGATTATATTCTGGAACAGTTTTCGACTGTAAAAGTAAAGGATATGAAACCCTTTATCCGAAATCTTCTCAGGATGTCCGTTTATCAGTTAAAGTATATGGACAGTGTGCCGGATTCGGCTGTCTGCAATGAGGCAGTCAAGCTTGCGCAGAAAAAGGGCTTTTATACGTTAAAGAACTTCGTAAACGGGGTATTGCGTAACGTAGCGAGAAAGCTGGATCAGGTTGTATATCCGGATAAAGAAAAGACACCCAGAAAGTATCTTTCTGTGACGTATTCCATGCCGGAATGGATTCTGAAAAAATGGCTGGCACAGTTTGATTTACAGACCGTGGAGGCTATGTGCCAGAGCATGCGTAAAGAGAGTCCGACCTGCATCCGGTGTAATCTGAGCAAAGCAACAAAAGAAGAGATTATACAGAGCCTGAAGGCACAGCATATTACGGTGAAAGAAGTGCCATATCTGGATTATGCACTGGAAATATCAGATTATAATTATCTTCAGGCTATTGATGCGTTCAAAGAAGGGCTGTTTCAGGTACAGGATGTCAGTTCTATGCTGGTAGCAGAGATTGCTGATCCGAAATGGGGAAATTACTGTATTGATGTCTGTGCGGCACCTGGCGGCAAAAGCCTGCATCTGTCAGATAAGCTGGCTGGAAGTGGTTATGTGGAAGCCAGAGACCTGACAGATTATAAAGTGGAGCTGATGAAAGAGAACCTGGAACGAACAAAGAGGATCAACATGGAAGCAGTAAAACAGGACGCTACAGTGTTTGACGAAAATTCTGTGGACAAAGCAGATATTTTACTGGCAGATCTTCCCTGTTCCGGCCTTGGGGTGATGGGAAGAAAGCCGGATATTCGTTATAAAATGACAGAGGCCAGGCAGCAGGAGCTGGTGAAAATTCAGCGCAAGATCCTGGATACAGTGTGGTCATACGTGAAAGTAGGAGGAACACTGGTGTATAGTACCTGTACCATTGGGGCAGATGAGAACCAATACAATGTAAAATGGTTTCTGGAGAATTATCCGTTCCAGCTGGATTCTATTGATCCATATATCTGCGAGGAACTGCGCAGTAAGACTACAAAAGCGGGCTATCTGCAGCTTCTGCCTGGTGTACACAGCTCCGATGGATTCTTTATTGCCAGATTGAAAAGAATAAGATAGGAATAAGAGAATGGAAAAGAAAGATCTGAAATCACTGAGTTATCAGGAAATGCTGGATGAGATGGCGGCGATGGGAGAAAAGCCGTTTCGTGGAAAACAGATCTATCAGTGGCTTCATGAAAAGCTGGTCAGTACACCGGATGAGATGGGAAATATTCCGGCAAAGCTGAAAGATCGGCTGAAAGAAGCCTATACCTGCAGCAGTTTGCAGATGATTGATGTGTTTACTTCTGGAATTGATGGAACGCAGAAGTACTTGTTTCGGCTTCAGGATGGCAATGTGATTGAAAGTGTATTGATGAAATATAAACATGGAAATTCTGTATGTGTGTCTTCCCAGGTAGGATGCCGGATGGGATGCCGTTTCTGTGCGTCTACCCTGGGTGGACTGACCAGAAATCTTCAGACAGGGGAGATCCTGGATCAGGTCTATCAGATTCAGAAATACAGTGGAGAGAGGGTATCTAATCTGGTGCTGATGGGCACAGGGGAACCGATGGACAATTATGATAATGTTGTAAAGTTTATCCGCATGCTCAGTGATGAACACGGGTTGAATATCAGCCAGAGAAATATTACAGTATCCACTTGCGGCATTGTACCGCGAATCTATGATCTGGCGAAAGAAAAGCTTCAGATTACTCTGGCTCTGTCCCTTCATGCAGCAACACAGGAGAAGCGAAAAGAGCTTATGCCGATTGCATATAAATATGAACTGGGCGAAGTACTGGAAGCCTGCCGGTATTATTATGAACAGACTGGCCGCAGACTGACCTTTGAGTATAGTCTGGTGGGTGGAGTCAATGATACGGACAGGGATGTACAGCAGCTGGTCGGGCTGGTGAGTGGTCTGAACTGTCACATCAATCTGATCCCGGTGAATCCGATCAAAGAAAGAAGTTATGTTCAGTCGAATGCCAGAGTCGTGGCAAATTTCAAAACGAAACTTGAAAAATGCGGAATAAATGCTACAATTAGAAGGGAAATGGGCCGCGACATTGGCGGCGCATGTGGACAGTTGAGAAAAAGCTACATAGATGGCGATTTGGAAACCTAAAGGAGAGGAAGGAACATGAAGAGTTACAGTTTGACGGATACCGGCCGGGTACGGAGCATGAATGAAGATTATGTGTTCGTATCAGAGAGACCGATTGGCAAACTCCCGAATCTTTTTGTGGTTGCAGACGGAATGGGCGGACACAACGCAGGTGAGAGAGCATCCAGTTATGCTGTGGAAGTACTTCTGGCCAATATCCGTAAAAGTAAGGAACGCAACCCGGTAAAAGTACTGAGATACGCGATGGAGCATGCAAATGACAGCGTATATCAGGAAGCTATGACAAAAGAAAGATGCCGTGGAATGGGGACAACCATGGTAGCGGCGACCATTTTAAAAGACACACTTTATATTACCAATGTGGGAGACAGTCGTCTTTATGTGATCGGAAACGGAATCAGACAGATTACCCATGATCATTCACTGGTAGAGGAAATGGTACGGATGGGAAAACTTACGGAAGAGGAAGGACGGAACCATCCGGATAAGAATATTATTACCAGGGCAATCGGTGTGAAGGAGACAGTTGCAGTTGATTGCTTTGAAGAAAAAATTGGCATCAGGGATGTTATTTTATTATGCTCTGACGGACTAACCAATATGGTCAGCGACGAGCAGATTCAACAGATTATAAAGACAGAAAAAAACCTGCAGAAGGCTGCTGAATTGCTTGTTGAGACAGCAAACCGTAATGGTGGAAGAGACAACATTACAGTTCTACTGATTAGCAGGAAAAGTAATGAGGTGAAATAATGTTGAAGGAAGGCATGTTTATACAGGGACGATACGAGATAGTCGGAAAAATCGGAACCGGCGGTATGGCAGATGTATATAAGGCAAAAGACCATAAGCTGAACCGTTTTGTGGCTGTAAAGGTACTGAAAGCAGAATTCCGTGATGATAAAGCGTTTATTACAAAGTTCCGGGCGGAAGCCCAGGCTGCAGCTGGACTGGCACATCCGAATATTGTCAATATCTATGATGTTGGAGAAGAAAAAGGCGTCTATTTTATAGTAATGGAGCTGGTGGAAGGCATTACACTAAAAGAATATATTGCCAAAAAGGGAAGGCTGGCTGTCAGGGAAGCTACCAGTATCGCTATACAGGTATCCCAGGGGCTGGAAGCAGCACATAACAGTGGGATCATTCACAGAGACGTGAAGCCACAGAATATCATCATTTCCACAGATGGAAAAGTAAAGGTGACAGATTTTGGAATTGCCAGAGCGGCAACGAATAATACGATCAGTACAGCGGTAATGGGATCAGTGCATTATACATCACCGGAGCAGGCAAGAGGCGGATACAGCGATGCAAAAAGTGATATTTATTCGCTGGGGATTACATTGTATGAGATGCTCACAGGGCATGTACCGTTTGACGGAGAGTCTACGGTAGCTATTGCAATCAAGCATCTGCAGGAAGAGATGAAGTCACCGGAGATATATGTGGCAGATCTGCCAAGAAGTACGGTACAGATTATCTACAAATGTACCCAGAAAAGTCCGGATCGCCGTTATGCCAATATGTCAGAACTGATTCGGGATCTGAAGGAATCACTGGTGAATCCGGATGGCGATTTTGTACAGATTGCCAGTAATGCAGGTGGGAGAACCGTCGTGATCTCCAAGGAAGAACTTGGAGCAATCAAAGATGGCTATAACAGTGCGAGAGCATCACAGGAAAATATTTATCATACCGTAAATCCGGCAGAAAACGGAGCACCAGGTTCAGAGGAATTCGGACAGGAGTATCAGTCTGGCTATGATCCGTACACTTATGGTGTGGATTCCAGAATGTATGGTAATCGTGGCTATGATTATCAGGGAGAGAATTTTGATAAGAACAGAACTTATCAGTACGATGAGGAGGATGAGGACGGTATTTTGAATCCAAAGCTAGAAAAAATCATGACAGTGGGCAGTGTAATTATTGCTGTCTTAATTGCTGCGATTTTCCTTGGGCTGATTGCCAATGCACTGGGCATTTTCAAATTTAGCCTGCCAGGGCTGTTTACGCAGAAGACAACAAAGACAACGGAAGTACAGGCTGGAACAAAGACGACGGGAAGCAGTGCGGATTCTTCGACAGGCGAAGTACAGCAGAATAATGGAACAGGAGCGGTTTCTCAGGATCAGACGGATGCTGAGACTACGGTGACAGAAGAACAGACCGAGACGACAGCATCTACCACAGAGGCAGAGACGGAGTCTCCGATTCAGATCGAAGGCGGAAGTACAACCGTACCAAATGTGACAGGAATGGATTATGATACCGCATATGATCAGCTGATGCAGGCCGGATTTTATGTATCACGCCAGGACGATGCCAGTGATACGGTAGCAGCAGGAACAGTAATCAGTCAGAGTATGACAGGAAATGCAACACCAGGCAGTACGGTGATACTGATTGTGAGCAGCGGACCAGATGATGGCTCGTCTTCTGCTGGTACCTGGATGTGTAATGCTCAGTTGGAAGCACCGTCTAATTATAATGGAGAAGCGGTACGTCTGGTACTGGAGCAGAATGGAAATCAGACGGTATTGTCAGAAGGCACAGCAATTACGTTCCCATATGATCTCTATGTACAGGGAGCGGCCAATGTCAGCACCGGACGGGTTTATCTGTATGTGTATGATGACGCAGCCGGAGACTATGTGCTTCTGGTAACTTATGACAATATTCCATTTAGTCAGGTAAATTAGCACATGCAGGGAAAAATAATAAAAGGAATCGCCGGATTCTATTATGTACAGACAAAGGAATCCGGATTATATGAATGTAAGGCAAAAGGAATTTTCCGTAAAGAAAAGATCAAGCCTCTGGTAGGGGATAATGTGGAGCTCTCCGTTACCGATGAAGCAAAGAAAACAGGAAATGTGGATGAGATTCTTCCAAGAAAGAATACACTGATTCGGCCGGCAGTGGCGAATATCGATCAGGTTCTGGTAATTTTTGCTGCAGCCAGTCCAAAGCCAAACCTGAATCTGCTGGATCGTTTCCTGGTATCTATGGACAGACAGGGGGTACCGGCAGTGATCTGCTTTAACAAGCAGGACTGTGTAGAGTCGGAAGAAAGAACGCAGCTGAAGCGTATCTATGAGAACAGCGGATGTCAGGTGTTATTTACCTGTGCCAGGACAGGAGAGGGAATCGCAGATATAAGAAACATCCTGGAAGGAAAGACGACTGCAGTAGCAGGACCTTCTGGCGTGGGAAAATCTTCCATGGTGAATCTTCTGGCACCAGATGCACAGATGGAGACCGGAGAGATCAGCAGGAAAATAGATCGTGGAAAACATACCACGAGGCATTCTGAGATTTTACCGATCGGAACAGATACGTTTATCTGCGATACACCTGGATTTAGTTCTCTGGCAGTGTGGGATATGGAAAAAGAAGAATTAAAGGAATGTTTTCACGAATTTGCCAAATATGAAGGACAGTGCCGTTTTCTGGGATGTACGCACACACATGAACCGGGATGCGCTGTAAAAGAAGCGCTGGAAGCCGGTGACATCAGCCCTGAGCGGTATCGGAATTATACAGAGATGTATACAGAACTGAAAGAGAAAAGGAGATATTAGCATGAATATTTTATCACCATCCATTCTGGCAGCGGATTTTACCAGACTGGGGGAACAGATCAGTGAGGTGGACAGAGCAGGCGCAGAGTATCTGCATTTTGATGTGATGGATGGATTGTTTGTGCCGAGTATTTCCTTTGGTATGCCGGTATTAAAATCTGTACGTAAAGCAACAAAGCGGATACTGGATGTACACCTGATGATTGAAAACCCGGAGCGATATGTGGATGAATTTGCTGATTGTGGTGCAGATCTGATTACGGTGCATGCAGAGAGCTGCAGACATCTGGACCGGGTAATCAGCCAGATTCACCAGAAAGGGAAAAAAGCCGGTGTGGCACTGAATCCGGCAACTTCCTTAAGTGCGCTGGATTATGTGCTGGATAAAGTGGATATGGTCCTGATCATGACAGTCAACCCTGGTTTTGGCGGGCAGAAGTTTATCGAAAGCTCATACGGAAAAATCCGGGATCTTAAGAGCCGCATGGAAGCAGCCGGACTTCATACAGATATTGAAGTGGATGGTGGTATCAATGCAGATACGCTTCCAGGTGTTCTGGAGGCCGGGGCAAATGTGATTGTTGCAGGATCTGCCGTATTCAAAGGGAATATTGCAGAGAATGTACGGAATTTAAAAAACATAATGGAGCAGAAATAAGAAAAATCGAAAAAGGTGAGAACATGAAAAGAACACTGATCATAAATGGGGGCAATATCGAGGAGGATTTTGCCCTCCCTTTTTTGCAGAAAGAGGAATTTGATTATAAAATCGCGGTAGATAAAGGAATGGAATTCTGCCGTAAAAATGGAATCTGGCCAGATGAAATACTGGGGGATTTTGATTCGGTAGATCCGGAAGTGAAGAATTACTTTGACAGTCAGGATATCCCGGTGCATGTCTATAAACCGGAAAAGGATCAGACAGATATGGAAAACGCCATGAGTCTGGCGATGAAAAGAGGTAGCAGTGAGATCACGGTACTGGGGGCTACCGGTACAAGAATGGATCATGTGCTGGGCAGTATTTCCAATCTGACACTGCCATTGAAAGCCGGAGTCCCATGCAGTCTGGTGGATGCTCACAACCGCATCCGTATGATACGTCAGGAACTCAGGATCAAAAAAGAAGAACAGTATGGAAAATATGTATCCATTCTGGCCTTTGGAGGGGCAGCAGAAGGAATTACACTGGAGGGATTTTATTATCCGCTCCGTGATTATACCATGAAAGCAGGATCTGCACTGGGCATCAGCAATGAGATCGTAGAGGAAGAAGCAAAAATCTCATTTCGCACAGGCACGCTGCTGGTGATAGAATCCAGAGATTAAAGAAAAAGAAGATGTTGACAAATGTCGATATTTGCGGTCGGAATATCTTGCATTTATGTCGTTTTCTGTGCTAAACTGTGTGGGAATCAAAGATAAGAAAGAAAAATGCAGAAATTCCGTGAAAATAAAAGAAAAAAAGGAATTGGCTGTAGGAGGAAAAAACAGACATGAAGCTTGGAATTGTGGGACTTCCAAATGTTGGAAAGAGTACATTATTTAATTCATTAACAAAGGCAGGAGCAGAATCAGCAAACTATCCGTTCTGTACGATTGATCCGAATGTAGGTGTAGTTATGGTGCCGGATGAACGTCTGAAGCTGCTGGCAGATCTTTATCATTCCGCAAAGGTGACACCTGCAGTGATTGAATTCGTAGATATTGCCGGACTGGTAAAGGGTGCATCGAAGGGAGAAGGTCTGGGAAATCAGTTCCTCGCTAATATTCGTGAAGTAGATGCAGTGGTACATGTAGTACGCTGCTTTGAAGATCCGAATGTTATTCATGTAGACGGAAGTGTTGATCCGGTGCGAGATATTGAGACAATCAACCTGGAATTGATCTTTTCTGATATTGAGATCCTGGAGAGAAGAATTGCCAAGACGGTCAGAGGAGCACGGAACGACAAAACACTGGCCAAAGAACTGGAACTGCTGAACCGTCTGAAAGAACATCTGGAAGAGGGAAATCTGGCCATTACCTACCAGACAGACGATGAAGATGAACAGAAGTGGCTGGCTGAGTATAATCTGCTGACCTCCAAACCTGTTATTTTTGCAGCAAATGTATCAGAAGATGACCTGGCAGATGACGGAGCATCCAACCCATATGTACAGGAAGTAAGAGCGCACGCAAAGGAGCAGCACAGCGAAGTATTTGTCATCTGTGCTCAGATCGAGCAGGAGATTGCAGAACTGGAAGATGATGAAAAAAAGATGTTCCTGGAAGATCTGGGACTCTCAGAATCCGGTCTGGAAAAACTGATCAAGGCAAGCTACCGTCTGCTGGGACTGATCAGTTACCTGACTGCGGGAGAGACAGAGACCAGAGCATGGACTATCAAAGTAGGAACCAAGGCTCCACAGGCAGCCGGAAAGATTCATTCTGACTTTGAGAGAGGTTTTATCCGTGCGGAAGTAGTAAACTATAAAGACCTTCTGGACTGTGGAAGCTTATCCGCAGCGAAGGAGAAAGGTCTGGTAGGACTGGAAGGAAAAGATTACGTGGTAAAAGATGGCGATGTGATCTTATTCCGGTTTAACGTTTAATGCCATGAATCAGACATCCATATTATTTCCCCACCTGAATCTGACCCTGTCCCATGTAGGAAAGAGTCTTTCTGTCGGTGGATTTGAAGTTGCCTATTACGGTATCGTGATTGCGCTTGGCATGGCACTGGGGATTTCACTGATTTTTTATCTGGCAAGAAAAAGTGGGCAAAGTGAGGATCTGTATGTGGATCTGACACTGGTGACGATTGTCTGCTCTATTATTGGAGCCAGAGGTTATTATGTGCTGTTCAGTTGGGAAGACTACAAGGATCATTTGCTGGAGATTTTCCATATTCGTGGAGGAGGACTGGCAATTTATGGGGGAGTCCTGGCCGGAATCCTGACAATTTTTCTTTTTTCAAGGCGCAAAAAGCAGAGTGTCTGGCTTCTGATGGATACGGTCTGCCCGGGGCTGGTAGTTGGCCAGATCATTGGAAGATGGGGAAATTTCTTTAATAGAGAGGCTTTTGGTGGCTACAGCGATGGATTGCTGGCTATGGCGCTTCCGCGTGATGCGGTGCGGCAGGGAGAGATTACAGCCCAGATGCTGCAACACTTAAAAGTAATAGATGGAGTAGAATTCATACAGGTACATCCAACTTTTTTGTATGAGTCACTCTGGAATCTGCTGTTGTTGTTCTGCCTGCTGATGTTGTGGAAACATAGAAAGTATGACGGACAGATAGCAGCCTGCTATCTGGTGGGATATGGTCTGGGAAGAATCTGGATCGAGAGCCTGCGGACAGATCAGCTTCTGCTGCCGGTAATTCGGATACCGGTATCTCAGGTCGTTTCGGGGATACTGATTCTGTGTTCTGTGATTTATATGATCAAGAAGCACAGACAACAAAGCAAAACTGCTACTCCCACACAGGGAAAGAAAGGAAAAGGATACAAATGAACAGTCTGGAAACACTGAAAAGAGAAATTGAAAAGGAACGGGCAATCTTGAATGAACTACTGGTAACCAGGGGAATGTCTGAGGTGATTGAGCAGAGCCAGAAGCTGGACCGCATGATTGAGAACTATCTGGACATTGCAAATTAGTGGTGCAGGGTATCTTTTGAAAACAATATCATAAAGTAGAAAAGCAAAAAGGGAACACTCGTAAGGAAAAACGGGTGTTCTTTTTTTACGGATAAACAGTAGTTTTTGTCGAAAATCGTTAATAAAAATTTTAGATTCTACTGAAAAAATACTTGTGTTTTTTGAATGAATGCTATATTATTAAAGAGTAAGTGGAGAAAAGTGGTGATTAGTGGAATGAAATGGAGCAAAAGTGGTTCCGATCCCACAGGTCATACAAAGTGAAAGAGATTTTCTGAAAGCAGGTGTTATCCTTATGTTCATGGGTGAATATAATCATACGATCGACACCAAAGGCAGACTGATCATCCCTTCCAAATTCAGAGATGAACTCGGAGATGAATTTGTGGTGACAAAGGGATTGGATGGCTGTCTCTTTGTATTTCCAAATCAGGCATGGCAGGAGTTTGAAGAAAAGCTTCGTGCATTACCGCTTACCAATAAGAGCGCAAGACAATTCTCACGTTTCTTTGTGGCAGGAGCCACACCGTGTGAACTGGACAAGCAGGGGAGAATTCTTTTACCGGCAACGTTGAGAGAATTTGCTGGTCTGGATAAAGAAGTCGTACTGACTGGAATGTTGAATCGAATCGAGATCTGGAGCAAGGATAAATGGATGGAAAACAATTCATTTGATGATATGGATGACATTGCAGAACAGATGACGGACTTGGGGCTGATCATATAACCTGGGGAGGACTATATGGAGTTTAGTCATAAATCTGTGTTACTGAATGAGACAATCGATGCATTGCAGATCAAACCGGATGGCATTTATGTAGATGGTACACTCGGCGGTGGAGGACATTCTTATGAAATCTGTAAAAGACTGTCCGACAAAGGAAGGCTGATCGGGATCGATCAGGATGCAGCGGCTATAGAAGCTGCAACAGAGCGCTTAGGGGAGTTTAAAGATAGAGTAACGATCATCCGCAGTAATTACTGCGAGATGAAACGTCAATTGAATAGCATTGGAGTGACGGCAGTAGACGGAATCATTTTAGACCTTGGTGTTTCCTCTTACCAGCTGGACACAGCAGAGCGCGGCTTTACCTATCGGGAAGATGTGCCGCTGGACATGAGAATGGATCAGCGGCAGGCACGTACTGCAAAAGATATTGTGAACGATTATAGTGAGATGGAACTGTATCGCATCATCCGAGACTATGGGGAGGATAAGTTCGCAAAGAATATTGCAAAGCATATTGTGCAGGCAAGGCAGGAAAAGCCATTGGAAACAACAGGGGAGTTGATCCAGGCAATAAAGGCGGCGATACCGATGAAAGTCAGAGCAGTGGGAGGACACCCGGCTAAGAAGACATTCCAGGCTATTCGAATTGAACTGAACAATGAACTGGGAGTATTGAAGGACTCATTAGATGATATGGTGGATCTGCTGAATGACAAAGGAAGACTCTGTATCATTACATTCCACTCACTGGAGGACCGGATCGTGAAGAATCATTTCCGGACAAGTGAGAATCCATGTATTTGTCCGAAAGAGTTCCCGGTTTGCGTGTGTGGACGGATCTCAAAAGGAAAAGTCATAACCAGAAAGCCGATATTGCCAGGCGAAGAGGAACTGGAAGAGAATTCCAGATCTAAAAGTGCAAAATTACGAGTATTTGAAAGAAGTATCTAGAAGGAGATTGCAATGGCTGCGTCAGAAAGAAGCATACAATCGAATAGAAGAACGAATCATGCTCCGCAGAGACGAAGCTATACCAACACTTACATAGACGGGAATGTAATCCGTCACGTGGAAGCAGTTCCACAGAGGCGGCCGGACCGTCGGAGAAGGGAGCAGGAAGAGAGACGCCAGGAAGCCAGAGTTATGGCCAGAAAGAACAGAGAACGTGCGCTTCGCATGAATGTGCCGTATGTATCTTTCCTGACAGCCGTATCCGTAGCAACCGTGTTTGTCTGCGTGAACTTCCTTCAGCTTCAGTCTGAAGGGATCAGTTACCGGAATGAAATCGCATCACTGGAGAGTCAGCTTACAGAACAGAAGCTGGCCAATGACAATGCGTATGAAGAAGCGTTATCTTCTGTGAATATGGAAGATGTCAAAAATATTGCAGTGAACGATCTTGGAATGACTTATGCCGATGAGGGACAGATTATAATCTATAGTAATCAGGATGGGGATTATATCCGTCAGTATACGGAGATCCCAACCGAGTAGAAAACAGGCGGGTGACCGAATTGGGAACAAAACGAAAAAGAGAACAGAAATTTACGAGGCAAATGCAAATAAAGCTTATGGCTGTATTTGCATTTGTTTTATTACTGCTGGTTGCATTGAATCTGGTGATTGCACATATCAATGTGACAAACGGGGATAAATACGCCAAGCAGGTATTGTCTCAGCAGACCTATGACAGCAGAACAATTCCATATCGACGTGGGGAGATTCAGGATCGAAATGGAAATGTACTGGCAAAGAGCGAAAAAGTGTATAATGTCATTCTGGACTGTTATGCCATTAACAGTGTGGAAGACTATATAGAACCAACGATTGCAGCAGTATCGGAACAGTTTGATCTGGATTCTGCAACGGTACGTGATGTGATCTGCAGCGAGGAAACGAAGGACAGCCGGTACCAGGTAATCAAAAAAGAGATCAGCGTGGAAGAAAAGAAGGCTTTTGAGGACTATGTGGATACCTCAGAAGATAAGTCTATGTCCCAGGCAAAGAGAGAAGAACTGGAAAATGTACAGGGCGTATGGTTTGAAGAAGACTATGTCCGGACTTATCCGATGGATACGCTGGCCTGTACGGTGGTCGGCTTTTCTAATAAGCTGAATGATGGAATCTCCGGACTGGAATCTTACTATGACGATGTATTAAACGGAGTTGATGGCAGGGAGTACGGATATCTGAATCAGGATATGGAGCTGGAAGAGAACATCATCGAACCGGAAGATGGCAACAGCATTGTCAGCACCATCGACATGAATATTCAGCAGGTTGTGGAAAAGTATATCGCACAGCTGGAAGAAGAAAACAAGAATGGCCCAAGGGAAAAGACGGCAGGACATGCCAGTCTGAACACCGGCGTGATTGTGGCCGATCCGAATAACGGAGAGATTCTGGCAATGGCAACGGATAAGACATTCAACCTGAATGATCCACAGAATCTGGATGGATGGTACGATGAAAAAACGCAGAAGACCATGACGGAAGAGGAAAAAAGCGAAGCACTGAGCAGTCTCTGGTACAACTTCTGTGTATCCGAAGCTTTTGAGCTGGGTTCTACCTACAAGCCCAATGTGGTGGCGGCCGCTCTGGATTCAGGAAGCGTCACGGAGGACTTCGGTATGACCTGTATCGGATATCTGCAGCCGCTGACCAATGAGGATCCGATCGCCTGTACCGGTGTTCATGGCGAGGAAAGCCTAAAGGATATTATCAGGAATTCCTGCAACCCGGGTATGATGACCATCGGTTTCCAGATGGGGATTGATACCTTCTGTAAATATCAGGATATCTTTGGATTTGGAAAGCGAACGGGTATTGACCTGCCAAATGAAAATGCCGGTTATCTGTATAATACCAATACCATGGGAACCATGGAACTGGCCACCTGCTCTTTTGGACAGGGATTTACGGCAACGATGATTCAGGAACTGCAGGCTTTCTGTGCAGATGTCAATGGCGGTTACCTGTATAAGCCACATGTAGTGAAGCAGGTGCTGGATTCCGACGGCGGTGTGGTGAAAAATATTGATCCTTTGCTGATGGCACAGCCGGTATCCTCCAAGACATCGTCTCTGATCAGAGAGTATCTGGAGGCAGTTGTGACCGATGGTACAGCGACCAGCGCAGCGATTCCCGGATACCGTATTGGCGGAAAGACCGGAACTGCGGAAAAACTTCCTCGTGGGGATGGCCGTTATATTATTTCTTTCATCTGTGCAGTACCAATTGATGATCCACAGGTAGTGGTGTATACGGTAATTGATGAGCCGAACATTGAGAATCAGGAAGACGGAAGCTATACCAAGGATCTGGCAAGAAATATCCTGACAGAGATTTTACCATATCTTGGCATTTATCCAACTGAGGAGATCACAGAAGAGGAACGTCAGTCTCTTGGCATTCAGGTGGAGAAAGAAGGCGGTGATACCCAGTGGGTATCTCAGTATGTTTATGATGAATATGGCAACCTGGTATACGATGAGACCACCTGGGAGCCAATGACCGAGATGGTAGAAGTGGATGAAAATGGCAATGTGGTATCTTCGGAGAGTGAGGATACCAGCGATAATGGCAGCCTATATGGAAACGTAACACCTCCGGAGCCTCAGGGAGAACAACAGATCGATGAGAACTGGTCGGATGGCGTAACAGATCAGGATTTGCAGATCGGAACACAATAAAATGAATACCCCACAGTGACTTTCATAGATTAAAAGAAAGGACACTGTGGGGATTTTTTATGCATACCTTTCATAAAAGAAAAATCTTGCTGGTATTTGTCGGTTCGGCACTGCTTTTGATGATATTGACGATTCGGCTGGGCTGGCTGATGCTGGGCAAGTCCGGGTATTACGGAAAAAAGGCCCAGGATCTGCATGAACGAGAACGAAGCATCAAGGCTGAGAGAGGAGAAATCTGGGATCGGAATGGAACGGTGCTGGCAGCCAATCAGACAGTATGTACCATATCGGTCATACACAGTCAGATCACAGACCCGGAAAATGTGATTCATGTGCTGGCAGAAGAACTGGGGATGGATGAGAAAAAAATAAGAGCCAGAGTAGAAAAACGAAGTTCCATAGAGCGGATTCGCACCAATGTGCCAAAAGAAACCGGTGACCGGATCCGTCAGATGGAGCTTGCGGGAGTCAAAGTGGATGAAGATTATAAAAGGTTTTATCCTTATGGAGATCTGGCTTCGACGGTCATCGGGTTTACCGGAGGAGATAATCAGGGGATTGTGGGACTGGAAGTGACATATGATGAGGTGTTGCAGGGAAAACCGGGGAAAATCCTGACCATGACCGATGCAAGAGGCGTAGAACTTCCAGATGCAGGAGAGCGCAGGCAGGAACCGGAAAGTGGTCACACGTTGCAGACCAGTCTGGATGTGAATATTCAGATGTATGCCACACAGGCTGCTTTGCAGGTGATGGAAAAGAAACAGGCGGATGGCGTGTCGATTCTGATTATGAAACCAGAAAATGGAGAAATCCTGGCCATGGTGAATGTACCGGAATATGATCTGAATGATCCTTTCACCCTTCCAGTTGCTACGGAAGGAATGAGTGAATCAGAAATACAGGATGCCAGAAATCAGATGTGGCGAAATGACTGTATCAATGACACTTATGAACCGGGATCCACGTTTAAGATCATCACAGCCTCAGCGGGGCTGGAGGAGGGGGTAGTATCCCTTCAGGATACCTTTTTCTGTCCGGGCTATAAAATAGTAGATGACCGGAGAATCCGCTGTCACAAAGTTGGGGGCCATGGATCGGAGAATTTTGTTCAGGCAGCACAGAACTCCTGTAATCCAGTCTTTATCGAAGTGGGACTGCGTCTGGGAGTGGAACGTTACTACCATTATTTTAAACAATTTGGATTGCTGAAAAAGACAGGAATTGATCTGCCAGGGGAAGCCGGTACGATCATGCACAATCCAGAAAAGATGGGGCAGGTGGAACTGGCTACCGTGGCTTTCGGACAGTCCTTTCAGATTACACCGGTGCAATTGGCTGCCACGGTATCTTCCCTGATCAATGGGGGAAAACGGATTACACCCCATCTGGGAGTCAGTATCCGGGACGGAGAAGGTGCGTTGCTTGGGCAGCTGGAGTATCCGGAAGGAAAACAGATCCTGTCCGGGGAAACATCTCAAAAACTGCGGTATGTGCTGGAACAGGTAGTGGATGGAGGAAGTGGAAAAAATGCTTATATAGAAGGTTACAGAATCGGTGGAAAAACAGCAACTTCTGAGACGCTGCCCCGCAGTGCCAATCAGTACATTTCCTCATTTATTGGCTTTGCACCGGCGGATGATCCTCAGGTGCTGGGGCTTTGTATCATTCATAATCCCCAGGGAGTTTACTATGGAGGTACCATAGCGGCACCGGTGATACGGGATATTTTTTCAAATATTCTGCCTTATCTGGGCATGGAAAAAGAAGTGGTGGAGGATACGGCAGAAACAACAGCAGTGGAGTGAGACAACTTTCGGTTGCCAGATACTATAAAAAGACGTATAATTCATGTATATATAGTCTTTTGGAGGAAGAAAAAATGATAAGCATAGAAGTGATTCTGGCGTTACTTATTGCTTTTGCAATAAGCGTATTGTTGAGTCCGTTCGTGATTCCATTTTTAAGAAAACTGAAGATCGGAAATACAGAGAGGGAAGAAGGGGTACAGTCACACCTGAAAAAGGCAGGGACACCAACTATGGGAGGTCTGATCATACTGATCAGTGTACTGATCACCTCTTTATTATTTGTAGGAAGATATCCAAGAATCATTCCGATTCTGTTCCTGACACTGGGATTTGGAATCATTGGATTCCTGGACGATTACCTGAAGGTAGTTCTGCGCAGATCCGATGGACTTTTGCCAAAGCAGAAGTTCCTTCTGCAGGTGGTAGTGACTACCGTATTTGTTGTATACATACTGGTTGTAGATCCAGACTGTCTGGTGATGCTGCTGCCATTTACCCATGGTATGTATTTTGACTGTAAGTGGATTACGGTACCACTGGTATATTTTGTGGTACTTGGCACGGTAAATGGTGTGAATTTCACCGATGGACTGGATGGACTGGCTACAGGTGTTACGACAATGGTTGCAGTATTTTTTACAGTTGTAGCCATCGGTACCCATGCAGAAATTGAACCGATTACGGCAGCAGTCACCGGAGCACTTCTGGGCTTTCTGATGTTCAATTCCCATCCGGCCAAAGTATTTATGGGAGATACCGGTTCCCTTGCACTGGGAGGTTTCGTGGCAGGTACAGCTTATGTACTGCAGATCCCGATTTTGATTCCGGTATTTGGGTTGATCTATCTGATTGAAGTGCTTTCTGTGATCATCCAGGTGACATATTTTAAGAAGACCGGAGGAAAACGTTTCTTTAAAATGGCACCGATTCATCATCATTTTGAATTATGCGGATGGTCAGAAACGCAGATCGTAGCACTGTTTACTGTTGTAACAGCACTTCTTTGCCTGATCTGTCTGTACGGATTATAAAAGGCAAAATTAGTTAAGATGGAAAGAAGCTGCATCAGCAGCTATTTGGAGGATAAATATGAATTTGCAGAATAAAAATGTACTGGTATTCGGCACCGGTATCAGTGGAATCGCAGCAGCAGGTCTGCTGGAAGACAAAGGTGCACATCCGGTATTATTTGATGGAAATGCCGAATTAGAAGAAAAGGCCATCCGGGCAAAGCTGCCGGAAGGAAGCAAGGCAGAGATCCTTTTAGGGGATCTGACAGATGAGCAGATCCGGAGCCTGGATCTGGTCGTGTTAAGCCCTGGTGTACCGACAGATCTGCCACTGGTAAATCGTCTGAGAGAGGCTGGATTAAAGATCTGGGGTGAGATTGAACTGGCCTATGAATGTAGCAGGGGCGATGTGCTGGCGATCACAGGAACGAATGGAAAGACCACGACCACCAGCCTTCTGGGGGCAATTATGCAGCATGCAAAAGAATCTGCATTTATTGTGGGAAATATCGGAATCCCATATACACAGATCGTAGAAGAGACAAAAGAGAGTTCCGTTACAGTGGCTGAGATCAGCAGTTTCCAGCTGGAGACGATTGAACAGTTCCGGCCAAAGGTGAGTGCCATTCTGAATATTACACCGGATCATCTGAACCGTCATCATACTATGGAAGAATATATCCGGGTAAAAGAACTGATTACAAAGAATCAGACAGAAGAAGATACCTGTGTATTGAACTATGAAGATGAAGTTTTGCGGGAATTTGGAAAAACACTGAAGTGTCAGGTTATATTTTTCAGCAGTCTGCGTACATTAGAAAAGGGCATTTACCTGAATGGAGAGATGATCGAATACAACGATGGTACCGGTATCATGACCATCTGCAGTGTGAAGGAACTGAATCTGCCGGGAAGACATAATTATGAGAATGTCTGCGCAGCAGTAGCTATGGCTCTGGCCTACGGCATCAGTCTGGAAGATATCCGTTACGTACTGGTACGGTTCAAGGCGGTAGAGCACCGTATTGAATATGTGACCGAAGTAAATGGTGTTGTTTATTATAATGACTCCAAGGGAACGAACCCAGATGCAGCAATTAAGGGCATTCAGGCCATGGATCGGCCAACGTTGCTGATAGGCGGCGGATATGATAAGAATTCTTCGTATGAGGAATGGATTAATGCCTTTGACGGAAAGGTAAGATACCTGGTTCTTCTGGGACAGACAAAGGAAAAGATCGCAGAGGCTGCAGGAAGGTGTGGGTTCGAACATGTGATTATGACAGAATCACTGGAAGAAGCCGTTGGCTTTTGCGCAGAACATGCCAATCCGGGAGATGCGGTACTGCTTTCCCCGGCATGTGCAAGCTGGGGCATGTTCCCAAACTACGAGGTGAGGGGAAAGAGATTCAAGGAACTGGTGTATCAGTTGAAAAATAAAGATTAAAACAGGGAAGTGGTAGCCGTAAAAGCTGGAAAGCAGGATCGCATGCTTCTGACAGCCGTCCTGGTGCTGGAAATCACGGGACTGCTGATATTGTACAGTGCCAGTGCCTATAACGGACAGGTGCGATTTGCAGATGAGGGTTATTATCTGAAAAAACAGTTGTTTGCAGCGGTGCTTGGAATGGCTGTGATGACAATGATCTCCAGGATCGACTACCATCGGATCGCACGATTTGCCCCGGCTGCCTATATAGGTTCCTGGATTTTATCCGGTGCAGTGCTGCTGGTAGGAGATGCCTACAATGGTTCAAGACGCTGGCTGTCTATAGGACCATTGTCCTTTCAGCCTTCGGAATTTGCAAAACCGGCAGTGATTTTGTTCCTGTCTCATCTTATCAGTAAAAAAGAAAAAGTGGGAAACGGACTGGGTTCTCTGATCTGGTGTATCATGCTGGTACTTCCAATAGTGGCGCTGGTAGGAACAAATAATTTAAGTACTGCGATCATTATCCTGGGAATTGCGGTGATCCTGGCTTTTGTATCCAGACCAGGGTATGCACAGTTCCTTTGGATTGGTCTGGCTGGTACGGGAGTGGTTACCATATTTCTGATGATGGAACAGTACAGGTTGGAGCGCCTGGTTATCTGGAAGAATCCAGAGGCTCATGAAAAAGGATTTCAGACGATACAGGGACTATATGCCATCGGCTCCGGAGGGCTGTTTGGAGTCGGATTCGGAAATGGAGTTCAGAAGCTGGGGTTTGTACCAGAAGCACAGAATGATATGATTTTTTCCATTATCTGTGAGGAGACAGGATGGATAGGTGCGATGTTGCTGCTGGTCTTATTTGGCATTCTTTTGTGGCGCTTTATGGTGATTGCCACACATGCGAGAGACAGACTGGGGGCATTCCTGGCAGCAGGGATTATGGCACACATTGCCATACAGGTCATTTTGAATGTGGCGGTAGTGACGAACACCATACCGAATACAGGAATTACACTGCCCTTTATCAGTTATGGCGGAACATCCTCGCTGTTTCTGCTGGCAGAAATGGGGCTTGCCCTGTCCGTAAGCCGGTGGCAGAATGATTAAAAATGCATATAATAATCTATAGCACTCCGTATACAGGAGGCATAGAATGGGCAGAATTCAGGTATCCGGAGGAAAGCCGCTTGTCGGAGAGACTGCCATACAGGGAGCAAAAAATGCAGCATTGCCGTTGATGGCGGCAGCACTACTTCATAAAGGGACGACAGTACTTCACAACTGCCCGGATATTGCGGATGTATCATGTATGAGGCTGCTGCTGGAAGATCTGGGATGTCAGACTGAATTCAGAAATCATACGATGTATATTGATGCCAGTGTCATTCGCAAGACAGAACCGGATGCAGAACTGACAGCACGAATGCGTGGATCCGTGTTACTGATGGGAAGTCTTCTTGGAAGAATGGGAGAAGTGATTCTTCCGTTTCCGGGTGGCTGTGTCATTGGAAAACGACCCGTGAATTATCATCTGGATATGATGAGATCATTGGGAGCAGAAGTGATATGCCAGGATAATCGGATGATACTGAGGAGAAAGAAACTAAGGGGAACACAGATTTCCATGTGCTTCCCAAGCGTAGGAGCTACCGAGAATGGCATTCTGGCTGCAACATTGGCAGATGGAATAACAGAATTAAAGTCAGGTGCCAGAGAACCAGAGATTGGAGAGTTGTGCCGTTTTCTGCAGGAAAAAGGTGCGCAGATTCATCTGGCAGAAGAGAACATCCGTATAACCGGGGTACAGTGTTTAAGAGACAGTGAATATACCCTGATGCCTGACCGGATTGTAGCCGGAACTTATCTGCTGGCGGCAGCAGCCACCAGAGGACAGATCTGCCTGCACAGAGTTCCTCTGGATCACATGAAGGCACTTCTGGATCTGATGCGGCAGACAGGTGTCCGATTATCAGCAAAAGAAGAAGAAACAGGCTGGGCGCTTTCGATAGACTGCAGGCAGAGCAGACCGCAGATGCTTCAGGTTGAAACAGCACCTTATCCTGGATTTCCGACAGATCTTCAATCACAGCTGATGGCAGCAGTGACGGCAATTCCTGATATGGAATGCTATATCAGGGAGAATCTGTTTGAAGATCGTTTTGTAATCGCAAAGGAATTGAAAAAACTGGGGGCAGAGATTGAGATCTGTCAGAATGAAGCATATATACGGGGCATTCGCAGACTGAATGCAGCAAACCTGAAGTCCCGTGAACTGCGGGGCGGCGCAGCACTTGTACTGGCGGCACTGGCAGCTGAGGGGGTCAGTGAGATTGAACCGGATGATTATATCAGAAGAGGATACGAACATATTGATAAGGATCTGAGAGAACTGGGAGGAGAGATCCGCAGATTTGGCGGATAAAGTGCCTGACTGAAAGAAGGAGTAAAAGACGATGCAGCTACAGAAGAAAAAAGCAAACAAACCAATATATATCATGTCCATGATTCTGGTAAGCATCATTGTGATTGGACTGTTTGTAGTATTCGGCCTGTTTCATATCCGGCAGGTGGATGTGATTGGAAATGAATATTATTCTGCGGATGAGATCCAGAAAATGGTGATGTCGGATTCGTTAAGTGAGAATTCGCTGTATCTGACCTGGAAGTACAGCCAGCCAGATGCGGCAGAGAATCTGACTTTTTTAAGTGCAGTGGATGTTACCATGATCAATCCCTTTCATGTGCAGATTAAAGTATATGAAAAGAGCATTGTGGGATATCTGATGTATTCAGGTTCCATGTTATATTTTGATAAAGATGGAGTAGTAGTGGAGATTTCCCAGGAGAGCAGGGAAGGCATCCCGGCTTATTCCGGTATTGCCATCAGTGAACCGAAGATATCAGAAAAGATTCCGGTAGACGATGAAGATTTTCTGGATGATATTATCTCAGAGGCGCAGATGATTCAGGAGATTCTCTGCCAGAATGGAATTGTGCCAAAAGAGATTCATTATGATGACAAACAGCAGCTGATTCTATATTTTGCGAATAACAGAGTCATGCTTGGAGATAATTCTTATATGGAAGAAAAACTTTCTAACTTGCAGGCTCTGATGCCACAGATGGAAGAATTATCCGGAACGCTTCATATGGAGAACTATACGGCAGGAACTACAACTATCACCTTTAAGAAGGGTGAGAAGGGCGAAGAGGAACTGTTGATGAATGTCAATCAGCCAGAGGGCACCAGCGAGGAAAATACGGATGAAGCTTCCACCGATGCAGATGGAGAAGAAAGTACGGAAGAAAGCGAAAAAAGCGGATACAGCGAAAACAGTGGAACATTTTCTACGGATGCCAGTGGAAACGATACCTATACAGATGCCAGTGGAAATGTCACCAATAATATGGAGCAGATGTATCTGGGAGATGATGGGGAGATTATTTCAGATGGATATGGATATATTGACCCGTATACAGGAGCTTATATTCTGAATTAATAAAAAAAATACTTGATTAATGAAAAAAAAAACTATATGATAGAAGAAATAGTGGAAAATACTGTCGTCGGACAGCAGGACAGAAGGAGGAAGTACCTTGTTAGAAATTATGTCAAATGAAGCTGAAGCAGCTGCCAAGATTATCGTCATCGGCGTAGGCGGTGCAGGTAATAATGCTGTGAACAGAATGGTAGACGAGACAATTGCCGGTGTAGAATTCATCGGAATAAATACAGATAAACAGGCATTGGATCTTTGCAGAGCACCTCACACGATTCAGATTGGTGAGAAGGTAACCAAAGGTCTGGGCGCAGGAGCAAAGCCTCAGGTTGGCCAGCAGGCAGCTGAGGAGAGCGCAGAAGAGATCAAAGAAGCAATCCAGGGTGCAGATATGGTGTTTGTTACCTGTGGTATGGGTGGTGGAACCGGTACAGGTGCAGCACCAGTCGTAGCAGGGATTGCAAAAGAGATGGGGATTCTTACGGTAGGTGTGGTAACAAAGCCTTTCCGCTTTGAAGCAAAGACCCGTATGAATAACGCCATTGCAGGTATCGAAAAGTTAAAAGATAATGTCGATACACTGATTGTCATTCCGAATGACAAGCTTCTGGAGATTGTGGACAGACGTACGACTATGCCGGAAGCCCTGAAGAAGGCAGATGAAGTGCTTCAGCAGGCAGTACAGGGCATCACAGATCTGATCAATCTGCCGGCACTGATCAATCTGGATTTCGCAGATGTACAGACAGTTATGACAGATAAAGGAATTGCCCATATCGGTATCGGACAGGCCAAGGGTGATGACAAGGCACTTGAGGCTGTAAAACAGGCAGTTGCCAGCCCACTGCTGGAGACTACTATTGAAGGTGCTTCCCATGTAATTATTAATATTTCAGGTGATATCTCCCTGATGGATGCGAATGATGCAGCCAGCTATGTACAGGAGATGGCCGGTGAGAATGCCAACATTATCTTCGGTGCTATGTATGATGATACATATGCCGATGAAGCTACGATTACTGTTATTGCCACAGGATTGACAGATATGACTCTGGAAGAGCCGAAGAAGACTACAAAGACAACGGCGAATAAGAGAATTGTACCAGAATTCAGTCAGCAGACTGCATCTATGCAGTCTATGAAGATGCCAAATCTGAATACATCCATGCCGTCTATGCAGAGCAGTGCCGGAAGATTAAAAGCACCGGAGAGCAAAGTACAGGAAAGAGATATCCAGATTCCGGATTTCTTAAAGAGAAGATAAAAAGGTATAGAAGAGGCTGTATGGGCAGCCTCTTTTCGTTTTATGGTGATAGGAAAGGAAAAAGAAAATGAGAGAGTGGAAAAAAAAGATTGGACTGGCTCTGCTGTTTCTGGTGTGCACATGGTGTGTGATGCCACAGGCAAAGGCACAGGCCAATGTAGTGATTGTATTGGATCCGGGGCATGGAGGAAGTGAAGCAGGAGCTACCCGCAGCTGGAATGGGAAGACCTATAAAGAAGAAGTGATTAATCAGAAGATTGCTAATTACTGTAAGGCAGAACTGGAGACTTATGAGGGAGTAACGGTCTACATGACCAGAACCAGTGTAACACAGCCCAGTCAGGATCGAGAGACCAGACTGAATATTGCAAAAAAGAGAAACGCAGATGCATTGGTCAGCTTACATATCAATTCAACAGGAGCGGATGCCCAGTCTTCCAGTACCGGTGCATACTGCTGTGTACCATCCAGGAGCAAGTATCCGGACAGCAAGAGTGAGACAGCAAAAGAAGCAAGAGCGCTGGCCAGCACCATTCTGAAAGAACTGAACAGCCAGGTGGGATTGAAGAATAACGGTTACTGGATCGATGATGAACTGGGAATCATTGTATTTGGACAGAAGAGTAACTATTCAGCAGCACAGGCAGCCAGCTGGGGAATGTCCAAGAGTACGATTAATACCAAGATTCCAAGTTTTATTGTGGAGCATTGCTTTGTAAACAATAAGAATGACTGCAAGAAGTATATCAATTCCGATGCACAGATTAAGAAGCTGGGTGTGGCGGATGCAGCTGGAATTGCCAAATACTACGGCTTAAGCAAAAAAGGAAGTTCTGACAACACGAATAATAATAACAACAATGCAGATACTGGTAATACGGCAGAAAAGCAAGGTGTGGTAAAACAGGGAAACAGACTATATCTCTATGATCAAAACGGTAAGACCATGAAAGGTCTGGTAAAATATGCGAACCATTATTACTATGCATCAGCCAAAGGAAAGCTTTCCCTGGGATGGAAGAAGATCAACAGCCAGAAATACTACTTTGATAAAAAGACCGGGGCAGCAAAGACTGGCCTTCAGAAGATCGGAAAGTATAAGTACTACTTTACCAGTAAAGGAGTAATGAAAAAGAAATGGGTGACCATTCAGAAAAAGCGTTATTATTTCAGTAAGACCAACGGTCGTCTCTTAACGAATTATTGGCTGAAATATAATAACAAATGGTATTATCTGAATAAGAACGGTACCCCGTATCTGAATTGCAAGAAGACCATTAAGGGTAAGAAATATACTTTCGATAAAAAGGGTGTATGTACGAATAAATAAGGAATGAATGTGGAGACAGAGATGTTTGATATTCAGGAAGAATTAAAAAAACTCCCGGCTAAGCCGGGAGTTTATATTATGCATGATGAAAAAGATGCCATTATCTATGTGGGAAAAGCGATCAGTCTGAAAAACCGTGTCCGGCAGTATTTTCAAAGCAGCCGAAATAAAGGACCAAAGATTGAACAGATGGTGACCAGAATACGCAGGTTTGAATATATTGTCACGGACTCTGAGCTGGAGGCTCTGGTACTGGAATGCAATCTGATCAAAGAACACAGACCGAAATATAACACCATGTTGAAGGATGATAAAACTTATCCTTATATTAAAGTGACAGTAGGCGAAGAGTTTCCGCGCATTCTTTTTTCCAGAACTATGAAAAAAGATAAGTCCAGATATTTTGGACCTTATACCAGTGCAGGGGCAGTGAAAGACACCATTGAACTGATGAATAAGCTCTTTCGTCTGCGGGTATGCAATCGGAATCTGCCGCGGGATATCGGGCTGGAACGGCCATGTCTGAATTATCATATCAAGCAGTGCGATGCGCCGTGCCAGGGATATATCAGCAGGGAAGCATACCGCGAACAGGTAGATCAGGCACTGGAGTTTCTCAATGGCAATTATAAGCCTATTTTGCAGATGCTGGAGAAACAGATGATGGAAGCTTCAGAAGCATTGGATTTTGAACGGGCTATTGAACTGCGGGATTTGTTAAACAGTGTGAAACAGGTGGCTCAGAAGCAGAAGATTACAGCCAGTGATGGAGAAGATAAGGATGTCATTGCGGTATCTACAGATCGAAAAGAAGCTGTGGTACAGGTATTTTTTGTCCGGAATGGACGACTCATCGGGCGGGAACATTTTTATCTGCAGGTGGCGCCTCACGACAACCGGAGTACAATCATCAATAGCTTTCTGAAGCAGTTTTACTCCGGTACACCGTTTATTCCGAAAGAGATCATGCTGCAGGAAGAAATCGAAGATCGGGAAGTGCTTGAGCAGTGGCTTAGCACAAAACGAAACGGAAAAGTTTATATTCGTGTTCCACAGAGAGGTACAAAGGAAAAACTGGTGGAACTGGCAGAAAAAAATGCCCGTATGGTACTCATTCAGGACAGTGAAAAAATCAAGCGGGAAGAAAGTCGTACGATTGGAGCCTTAAAAGAGATCGGAAACTGGCTGGGACTGGAGCATCTGATGCGGGTAGAAGCATTTGATATTTCCAATATCAGCGGTTTTGAATCGGTAGGATCCATGATTGTCTATGAGAAAGGCAAACCGAAACAGAGTGACTATAGAAAGTTTAAGATAAAAACGGTCAAGGGACCAGATGATTATGCCAGCATGGAAGAAGTATTACGCCGGAGATTTACCCATGGTATGGCAGAGCAGCAGGAAGGAAAAGAAGCCTATGGCAAGTTCAGCCGTTTCCCGGACCTGATCATGATGGATGGTGGAAAGGGCCAGGTAAATGTGGCACTTCGGGTGCTGGACGAACTGGGACTGGCGATTCCTGTATGTGGCATGGTCAAAGATGATCATCACAGAACCCGTGGCCTGTATTATCAGAATGAAGAAATTCCGATTGACACCAGATCGGAGGGCTTTCATCTGATTACCAGAATCCAGGATGAGGCGCATCGGTTTGCCATTGAATATCATCGCTCTTTGAGAGGAAAACAGCAGGTACATTCTGTGCTGGATGATATCGAAGGAATCGGAGAAACCAGACGAAAAGCACTGATGCGAAAATTCAAGTCCCTGGAAGCAATACGTGATGCCTCGCTGGAGGAACTGGAACAGACAGAATCCATGAACAGGGCAGCAGCAGAGAAAGTATATGATTTCTTTCATTGATGTTAAAATAGGGATGTGTTATACTGAAACTATAGTCAGATCGCACAAAAATGAGATCTGAAAAATGGAAAGTATGTAATGAAGTAAGGAGAAATCAAATGGCAAGCTGTATTCCGCTGACAAAAATGGTACAACAGATGAATCTGAAGAATGTGACTCCGGAGATCGACATTTCTCAGATAAAAGTACATGTTCCGGATATTAATCGTCCGGCACTTCAGCTGACAGGATATTTTGATCATTTCGCTTATGAGCGTGTACAGATCGTAGGATATGTGGAGTATACCTATCTGCTGGGAATTCCAATGGAGCAAAAACTTCCCATTTATGAGAAGTTTGTATCGTTCAAGATACCGTGTATTATATTTACATCCAAGACAGAGCCGGATACGGAATTGTTGAATCTGTGCAATATCTATGGAGTACCGGTATTCTGGACAGAAAAAGCCACTTCTAATTTCATGGCAGAGATCATTCGCTGGATGAATGAAGAACTGGCACCGTGTATATCTATTCACGGAGTACTGGTGGATGTATTTGGCGAAGGCGTGCTGATCATGGGGGAGAGTGGTATCGGTAAAAGTGAGGCCGCCCTGGAACTGATCAAGCGTGGACACCGTCTGGTATCGGATGATGTGGTAGAGATCCGTAAGATCAGCGATGTATCTCTGGTGGGAACAGCACCGGATATTACCCGGCATTTTATTGAACTGCGTGGAATTGGTATCATCGATGTCAAGACATTGTATGGTGTGGAGAGTGTAAAAGATAACCAGACGATCGACATGGTGATCAAGTTGGAAGAGTGGGATCGGGATAAAGAATATGATCGACTGGGGCTGGAAGAGGAATATACTGAATTCCTGGGAAATCGAGTTGTATGCCACTCCATTCCGATTCGCCCGGGACGAAATCTTGCAATTATTGTTGAGACCGCAGCGGTCAACCACAGACAGAAAAAGATGGGATATAATGCAGCACAGGAATTGTACAATAGAGTACAGCAGAATCTGGTAAAGAGAAGAGAAAACTAAAAACGGGAGGCTTTTACATAATGGAAAAATATGTATTTGGAATTGACATCGGGGGAACGACTGTAAAATGTGGGTTATTTACTGTGAAGGGAGAATTGCTGGAAAAATGGGAGATTCCAACCAGAACCGAGAATAATGGAGCAGCGATTTTGCCGGATGTGGCAGATACTGTTTTGAAGAAGATTCAGGAAAAGGGACTGGCGAAAGAAGAGATCGCAGGAATCGGAATCGGTGTACCAGGACCGGTAAATGAACAGGGCGAAGTACCAGGTGCCGTGAATCTGCACTGGGGGTATGTGAATCTGGCCGGTGACATGGAAAAAATGACCGGATTAAGGGTAAAAGCCGGTAACGATGCCAATGTAGCAGCACTTGGAGAAATGTGGAAGGGCGGCGGTGCCGGATGCCAGAGTATTGTTATGGTAACACTGGGAACCGGTGTCGGCGGTGGTATCATCAATAATGGAAAAATCGTAACCGGTGCTCATGGAGCAGGCGGAGAGATCGGTCATATTCATGTGACGGATGATGTGGAATGCAATTGTAACTGTGGCAATCATGGATGTCTGGAACAGGTAACCAGCGCTACTGGAATTACCTATCTGGCAAATCGCAGACTGAAAAAAGACGATAGACCATCCATGCTGCGAGGTGGCGAAGTAAATGCCAAGACGGTATTCGATGCAGTAAAAGCAGGAGATGAACTGGCAAAAGAAGTCGCAGAAGAATTTGGCAAATATCTCGGAACAGCACTGGCCTCAGTTGCCTGTGTGGCTGATCCGGAAGTCTTTGTGATTGGCGGCGGGGTATCCAAAGCCGGACAGATAATATTGGATTACATTAAGAAATACTATGCACAGTATGCATTCATGACCTGTAAGCAGGCAAGTTTTGCACTGGCCAAGCTTGGAAATGACGCAGGAATCTATGGCGCAGCAAAGATGCTGCTGTAGACCACTGGGGACGGAGTTTTCTGGCTCTTTGTGAAATGAATAAGCGTCAAAAAACCCGGCAGGGAAGAAAGATGTGGAGTTAACATACTACATTTTCATCCCTGCCGTTTTTTTGCTTATTTTAGATGTCGATCAAGTCTTAAAGAAAGCCAGAAAACACCGTCCCCAATGGCTAGTAGATTCGTATAATTCCGTCGTCATAATAATCATCCGATGGAATGTCCTCAAAGGAATTGCCGCCACTGGCTGCACCATTTTCTACCGGGTTAGAGGAACTTCCGGAGGAATCTGTTGTGCCTCCGGTTTGATTCCCTGCGTTTCCGATATCGATGATACCATCCTGGGAGCTATTGTTCTGTGTTTCACTCTGAGCTTCACTGCTTCCTTCAATCTTAACGCCGGATCCATGACCTGGGCATACTTCAGTCGGTGCAGTGTAATTGGAATCATCGGTGGTTCCGGTACTGCCATCTGGACGTTTGACAAAGACCTTTGTGGTAGTCGATGGGCAGGTAGCAGAAGCCAGGAGCCCTGTCTGATTGCAGATCTTTGTAGAAACATGAACATCACAGGTATCCGTTGGAACGGTATTTGTAGTGAAATATTCGGTCATAATCTGGGAGCCCCGCGGATCTGCGTCACACAGACCACTGACAGCCAGCTTACCGGATTTCTTACAGATCTGTGCGGTGGTAATGCCTTCCGGCTGAGTGAAATCTGCCACCGAAAGTTCTGCATGAATGCGAGTCATAATGGCATTCCATAAAACTTTGGCATATCTGCTGTAGCTCTTATCCGTGTCTGGAAGCGCTTCGTTGTTATCATAGCCGCCCCAGACACCACAGGTATAATATGGAGTATAACCTTCAAACCAGATATCCTTGGAGGAGTCTGTGGTTCCGGTTTTCCCGGCAACCGGCATATCTCCAAGGCTGATAGTCTGATATGCAGTACCAAGAGGATTTTGTACCACATCTTGCATGGCTTTGGTCAGCAGGTAAGCGGTCGTTGGCTGGAATACCTGAGTGGCAGTGCAGGTGTTGTCCAAAATCACATTTCCATTGCTGTCTTCAATACGGGAATAGAACTTTGGTTTGATATAGCTGCCACCATTGGCAAGTGCAGCGTAAGCGGCAGTCAGTTCCAGGTTCACCACCCCATCGGTGATGCCGCCAAGAGCCAGTGGCTGATAGGCATCGGTGAGCACATTGCCATCCGCGTCGGTATCGTTATCATATAGGGTGGTGATGCCAAGCTGTTCCAGATAATCCAGACCTACCTGTGGGGTAATTTCCGTCAGTACTTTGACGGCTACCACATTAATCGACTTCATCAGTGCAGTATGAATGGTCTCAAGACCGCTGTATCCATAATCACTGTCCCAGTTCTTCAGCTCCGCACCAGATTCATACTGATACGGAGCATTGTCATACACAGAAGCAAGTGTTTTCCCATTATGTTCAATAGCCGGGGCATAGACGGCAATTGGCTTGAACGTAGACCCTGGCTGTCGTCTGGTGGCGGTAGCACGATTCAGAGTCAGACTGGCTTCCTTGGAACCACGTCCGCCTACAATAGCCTTTACATAGCCGGTAGACTGATCAATGATGACCACAGAAGCCTGCGGCTGTGGAACCAGTGAGATTCGCTCACCAAGAACAGTGTCTCCTTCGGCTGTCATAGCAGATTTGAACTGTTCGGCATAAGAACGGGCAGTATCTTCATCGTAAAACATCATATTGAAAGAATCGTCCTGCTGTTCAAAGTAGTTTTGTACATCGTTGCTGCCATAATGAATCGTTTCACCTGAAGTCTTCTGAATACTCAGCGCATAATCCAGACCGATCAGGGTTTCTGTCGGATAGTTGGCACTGTTGGCAAATTCTTCATCACAGATTTGCTGAATTGCGGCGTCCTGCACACTATAGATACGAAGACCGCCGGAATAAAGTGCACGGTAAGCCTGGGTACTGGAATATCCTTTTTCCTTTATCAGGTCTTCCAGAATCTGCTCGATCATGGCATCGGTATAATAAGAGTAGACGCCGTTATCTTCCGTTTCAGAAGAAGCTTCCTGGATCCGGGAGTAGACATCATCGTCCATTGCTGCCTGATAATCAGCTTCTGTAATGTAGCCCTGTTCCAGCATGGCATTTAGAACTTTTTCCCGCCGTCTGGCATTTGCCTCCGGATTGGTGATGGGATTGTATCCGGTAGGATTCTGAGTGATACCGGCAATCACCGTACTTTCCGACAGTGTCAGCTCGGATACATCTTTATTAAAATAGCGTTTGGCCGCAGCCTGCACCCCGTAAGTGCCGGCGCCCAGGTTAATGGTATTCAGATAATCTTCCAGGATCTTTTGTTTTACTTCTGACTTGGAAGCTGTTTTTTCCATATTTTTTTCCAGTTCCAGTGCCAGATACTGTTCCTGAAACTTCCGTTTAAAACTCTCGATCAGAGAAGATTCACTGACCCAGTTGGTAAAGACGCTGTTTTTCAGAAGCTGCTGGGTAATGGTGCTGGCACCCTCAGAAAAACTTCCCCCTGTGACTCCTACGACAAAGGCCCGGAGAATGCCCCGGACATCGATTCCATTATGCTCATAGAAACGTTCATCCTCAATGGCAACTACGGCATGCTGCAAATTCTCCGGCACCTGGCTGATAGAGACCGGAGTACGGTTGGAAGTAGGGGCAGTCAGCTTCTGCAGCTGATGGCCGTCTGTATCATAAATATAAGTGGCTGCTTCCACCGGCGCGGTGCTTAGATCTGTAATATCTGGTGCACTTTTGATCAGGCCCTGCATAATGCCATAGCCACCACAGATCAGCCCAACCAGAAGCGTAACGGCTGCAAGAATCATCAGGCGGGCGAGAGTCATACCGGCTTTCTGTTCAATCTTTTCAGCTGTCATATTCCGCTTTTTCTTTTGAATATCCTGTCTTCCGTATCTCATATGGTAAATAACCTGCTTTCGTGTCTGTGAATAGTAATATATCCTATAGTATAACAAAATATGCGGATAAAAAAAAGAGCAGGTCTGTTCGAACCGGAAAAAATATGTTAAAATAAAATGATTGTTCACAAAACAGATGGGAACAAGATACAAATGTAGGAGTATATATGGGAACAAAGATTGTATTTGATGGTGGGGAAGAGGAACTGATTGAGAAAAAATCCCGCTTTATTGCGACTGTAAAGCCTGTGGATTCAGAAGAAGAAGCATTGGAATTCATTGCTGCCATAAAAAAGAAATACTGGAATGCCAGACATAACTGTTTTGCTTTCGTGATCGGGGAGCAACAGGAGATCCAAAGGTGCAGTGATGACGGGGAGCCGCAGGGGACAGCCGGACGACCGATGCTGGATGTACTGCTGGGAGAAGATGTGCATAATGCAGCTGTTGTAGTGACCAGGTATTTCGGAGGAATTTTGCTGGGAACCGGAGGACTGGTACGGGCTTATTCCAGAAGTGTGCAGCTGGGGCTGAAAGCCAGTACGATTATTGAGAAGACAAAGGGGAGCCGGATCACGATTCAGACGGATTACAACGGGGTTGGAAAGCTGCAGTATCTGCTGGGACAGCGGGGAATTCCGATTGTAGATTCCCAGTATACGGACGTGGTAAAGCTGGAGCTTCTGGTGGAAGAATCTACAGTCACAGAGCTCCATGAGGCGGTGACGGAGGCGACCAGCGGAAGAGCCGGATGGGAAGAGGAAAAGGGAGTTTCCTTTGCATTTGTTGAGAAGGAACCTGTCATATTCTGAACTGCAGTCCTGCGGTTGAATTTTAAGTGGACGTGCAGTATACTCAAAATGAATATGGATTTAAAATAGATAAGGGGAAAGTAACCATGTTAGAAATGGAAAAAGATAAGGCAATCGGAGTGTTTGATTCTGGTATTGGAGGTCTGACGGTTGTACGGGAGATCATGCGTAATATCCCAGATGAAAGAATCATCTACTTTGGAGATACGGCCAGACTTCCATATGGAAATAAATCAAGAGAAACCATTATCAGATTTTCCAGACAGATCTTGCATTTTCTGCAGACCAGAGATGTAAAGGCACTGGTGATTGCCTGTAATACAGCCAGTGCACTGGCACTGGAGACGATACAGAAAGAGGTAGATATACCGATTATCGGTGTGGTGAAGCCTGGTGCAAAGGTAGCCTGCAAGACTACGAGGAATAATCGAATCGGAGTCATTGCCACAAAGGCAACGATTTCCAGCGGTCTGTATACAGATTTTATTCATCAGATCCGTCCGGAGGCTGAGGTGATCGGCAAGGCCTGTCCGTTATTTGTGCCACTGGTAGAAGAAGGATGGCGTAAGGATACGGTAACCAGAGAGGTGGCGGCCCGTTATCTGGAAGAATTAAAAGATAAGGATATTGATACACTGATTCTTGGATGCACCCACTATCCGCTTCTTCGATCCCTGATCGGAGATATTATGGGGGATCAGGTAACACTGGTGAATCCGGCGTATGAGACTGCACTGCAACTGAAAGAACTGCTGCAGGAACATGGAATTGCCAGTGATACGAAGCCGCAGGGGGAGAATCCATATGAATTTTACGTCAGTGATGCAGCAGAGAGCTTCCGGGATTTTGCCAATGCGATTCTGCCGATCGATATTGATCGTGCGAAGAAGATTAACATAGAAGAGTATTAAAGAGAATGCAACTGTTCAGAACCCACTGTGAAGTGGCTGAACAGATACGAAAGGAAAACATATGACAGAAGAAGTTCTGGTAACGATCAAAGGCATGCAGATGATGCCGGAAGATCAGGATGAGGTAGAGATTGTGACCAGTGGAAAGTATCTGAAGAAAGGCAATAAGCACTACATCACCTATGAAGAAGTGGTAGAAGGTATGGAAGGCACGATTCAGAACCTGATTAAACTGGACGAGAATGGCATGGAGGTCACCAAAAAGGGACTGACCAATGTGCATATGGTATTTGAAAAAGATAAAAAGAATATGACCTGTTATGAGACCCCGTTTGGCAATCTGCTGGTTGGCATTTCTGCCACCAATATTGATGTGACAAATGGAGAGGAGAATATGGATATTGAGGTGCGCTATGTGCTGGATGTGAATTATGAGCATATGGCAGACTGTACCCTGAATATGAGTATTAAGTCCAAGAATAACGGAGAGTTCCATCTGAATTAGATATTCACCAGATGGCTGCTGACACTGATGTCAGTAAAACACGAAGGAGTATACAGATGTTAATTATAAAAAATGTAAGAATTCTGGATCCGGCATCGGCAACCGATATGACCGGGGATATCAGCATAGAGAATGGAAAGATTAAGACGATCGGCAGCGTGAAAGCAGGAAAAGAAGATCAGATCCTGGATGGAAGCGGACTGATAGCTGCACCGGGGCTGGTGGATACCCATGTACACTTTCGGGATCCGGGACTTACTTATAAGGAAGATATTTATACCGGTGCTCACGCTGCGGCAGCAGGAGGTTTTACTTCGGTAGTCTGTATGGCCAACACAAAACCGGTAGGAGATAACGTGGATACCGTATCTTATGTGGTGGAAAAAGGGAAAAAGACCAATATTCATGTCTATACTACGGCAGCAGTGACAAAGTCTTTTGATGGAAAGAATCTGACAGATTTTCAGGCACTGCTTCAGGCAGGAGCCATTGGATTTACCGATGACGGAATTCCAATTAAGGATGCCGGGACGGTTAAGGCAGCCATGGAGATGGCGGCAGCACTGGATGTGCCGATCAGCCTTCATGAGGAAGATCCAGAGTTGATAGTATCCCCTGGAGTGAACCAGGGAAAAGTCTCTGAGAAGCTTCATTATGGCGGTGCACCTGCCAAATCAGAATATGAGATGGTACGCAGGGACTGTGAACTGGCACTTCAGACCAGAGCCAGGACGGTGATTCAGCATATCAGCAGTGCAGAGTCTGTGGAGGCAGTGCGCCAGTGTTGGAAAAAGGGCGGTCGGATCTACGGAGAGGTGACACCACAACATTTTTCTGCAACAGAGGATCTGGTGCTGGAAAAAGGAGCATTGGCCAGAGTCAATCCACCTCTTCGGACGGAAACAGACCGGCAGGCCATTATAGAAGGTCTGAAGGATGGCACATTGAATATCATCGCCACAGACCATGCGCCTCACAGCAGGGAGGAGAAAGCAAAAGATCTCAAAGATGCACCGAGCGGTATGATTGGACTGGAGACCTCTCTCGCACTGGGAATTACGAATCTGGTGAAGACTGGCGAGCTGGAGCTGATGGATCTGCTGGAAAAGATGACCATCAATCCTGCTATGTTGTATCATTTGAATGCAGGACGGCTGACAGAGGGGGGACCGGCAGATCTGGTGCTCTTTGATCCGGAGAAAAAATGGGTAGTTGAAGAGCAGTTTTATTCTAAGGCATCCAATTCACCATTCATCGGCATGGAACTGACCGGTCAGGTGCAGTATACCATCTGTGGTGGTAAGGTGATTTTTGAAAGATAACAGATGGGAGAAAACATAAAATGGGAAAGATACGCAGTAATGAAAAAGTAGATCAGGATTTTTACCTGATGACAGTAGAACAGGAAAATAAAGCACGTATGGGACAGTTCTATATGCTTCGGGCATGGGATACCTATCCGGTACTGTCCAGACCGATCAGTGTGTTTGATGCAGACGGACAGACTGTAAGCTTCTTATATAAGGTAATCGGAAAAGGAACAAAGATGCTTTCTGAACTGGAAGCAGGAGAAGAGATTACCCTTGATGGACCTCATGGGAACGGTTTCCCTGAGCTGACCGGCAAGAAAAAGATTGCTCTGGTAGGCGGTGGCGTGGGAATTGCACCGTTGTTTCTGGCTGCAAAGACCTACAAATCAGCAGATCCGGAAACGCAGGTGGATGTGTATCTGGGATTTTCCGGTGAACCGATTCTGATTGATGAGTATAAGAAAGTGGCAGACCAGGTAATTGTGAATGTGGGAGGCTTTGTAACGGATGACATTAATCCATGCGAATACGATGCCATCTGTACCTGTGGCCCTGGCATCATGATGAAAGTATTATATGACAAATGCCAGAAAGTGGGAGCAGCCGCTCCTCTGTATGTATCTATGGAGAACCGTATGGCATGTGGTATTGGAGCCTGCCTGGTATGTACCTGTAAGACATCCGGCGGTAACAAGAAGGTCTGCAAGGACGGACCAGTATTCCTGGGAAGCGAGGTATTTGGAAATGAGTAACAGACTGAAGACAACTTTTGCCGGAGTGGAATTTAAGAATCCGGTGGTACTTGCTTCCGGAACCTGTGGATTCGGAAGAGAATTGAATGAATACTTTGATATCGAACGCCTGGGCGGCTTATGTTCCAAGGGACTGTTGGAACATCCCCATGGTGGAAATGACGGAATCCGTATCTGGGAGACTCCAAGCGGTATTATGAACAGTGTTGGGCTGGAGAATCCTGGGGTAGATGCGTTCATTGAAAAAGATCTGGACTGGGTGAACAGCAAGGATCTGGTGAATATTGTGAATCTGGGCGGCCACTCTATCGAAGATTATCTGAAAGGAATGGAAAAGCTGAATCAGGTGGAGCTGGATATTCTGGAGCTGAATATCTCCTGCCCGAATGTAAAGAGTGGTGGTATGAATTTCGGTACCAAAACCGAAGTGGCAAGAGAGATTGTTCGAAAAATTCGTGAAATCTGCAGACATAAGCTTGTTGTAAAGTTATCACCAAATGCCGAAGATATCGTTTCACTGGCAAAGATGTGTGAGGAGGAAGGCGCAGACGGGGTATCCCTGACCAATACCTTCCTGGCTATGGCTATTGACCTGCAGAAGAAAAAACCAGTATTTAACAATACTTATGCCGGTCTTTCCGGTCCGGCTATCAAGCCAATTGCTTTGCGCATGGTACATCAGGTCAGCCATGCAGTCAACATCCCGGTAATGGGACTGGGAGGCATCACCTCCTGGCAGGATGCTATCGAATTTATCCTGGCAGGTGCTACTGTAGTACAGGTGGGAACAGCAACTTTCATGAAGCCAGATATCAGCATGGACATCATAGAAGGCATGGAAAAATATCTGGAAGACAACGGATACGAAAGTATCGAAGAGATTCGAGGGATCATTTAGGCCATCAATGTGGACAGATTGTATTGGAGGGGCATATCGAACATTGCGTAAGAGAAGGAATCGAACACGGCGATGCCGATAAAACAGTAGAAGACTTCACCAAAGCGGTCGAAAGATTTGCAAATATGTCATAATTACAACATCGAAAAGAAAGGGTTGACTTGTGCTTGCACAAAAGTCAGCCTTTTTTAATGCACTTTATATAAAGGTTTTACCACAAACTTACACATATTTTACATTCAGCTGATAACGGATTTTACATAGCACTGTTAATATAACTGGCGTAGGGTGATTGAGAGAAAAGAAAAACGAAAAAAGAATAATAAAAATTAGAGACCCTGCAGAAAGAGGATAATCGTTATGAAAAAAATAGCAGTGATGGCTTTAGCAGCAGTAATGGCAGCAGGAATGGCAGTACCAACTATGGCAGCAGATATGAGCAGTGATCCAATTACAGTAGTATCCCGTGAGGATGGATCAGGTACAAGAGGAGCTTTCATTGAACTGTTTGGCGTAGAGGAAAAAGATGCAGATGGTAACAAAGTAGATAATACAACAGAAGAAGCAGAAATTACAAATAATACAGCAGTTATGATGTCTACTGTAGCAGGTGATGTAGATGCCATCGGATATATTTCCCTTGGATCTTTAAATGACAGTGTAAAGGCAGTTAAGATCGACGGAGTAGAAGCAACTGCAGAAAACATCAAATCCGGAGAATATAAAGTATCCAGACCATTTAACATTGCAACAAACGGAGAAGTCAGCGATGTGGCTCAGGATTTTATCGACTATATCTTAAGCCCGGAAGGTCAGGCAGTCATTGAAGAAAACGGCTATATTTCCATTGATGATGTAAAAGATGCAGAATCCACACAGCCAGAAGGTAAAGTTGTAGTAGCTGGTTCTTCTTCTGTAACACCGGTTATGGAAAAATTAAAAGAAGCTTATGCAGAAGTAAATCCAAATGCAGAGATTGAAATCCAGCAGAGTGATTCTACCACAGGTATGACATCTGCAATCGATGGTATCTGCGATATCGGTATGGCATCCAGAGAACTGAAAGACGAAGAACTGGAAGCAGGTCTTACATCTACCACAATTGCAAATGATGGTATTGCAATCATTGTAAACAATGACAACCCAACAGATGATCTGAGTGTGGATCAGGTAAAGAGCATCTATGTAGGTGAAACTACAACATGGGGAGACCTTACAAAATAAGGAAACCCAAACAGGAGCAGTCATATGAAAGCAAAATATAAAGAAAGACTGATGCAGGCGGTATTTTTCATTGCCGCCTGTGCTTCTATACTGGCAGTTGTTCTGATTTGCGTTTTTCTGTTCGTAAATGGTCTGCCGGCTATGGGAAAAATCGGTGTATTCAAATTCTTACTTGGAACAAAATGGAAACCGGGAAATGATATTTACGGAATTTTCCCTATGATCCTTGGAAGTATCTATGTAACAGCCGGAGCCATTGTAATCGGCGTACCGGTCGGTATTTTAACATCTGTATTTATGGCAGAGTATTGCCCGAAGAAAATCTACAGACCTCTGAAGATGGCAACTGAACTTCTTGCAGGAATTCCTTCTATTGTATATGGATTCTTCGGACTGGTAGTATTGGTTCCGATAATCCGTACTTTATTCCAGGGAAAAACCAATGGAAGCAGTATTTTAACATCCTCCATTCTTCTTGGCATGATGATTCTGCCAACCATCATTGGAGTAACAGAGAGCTCCATCCGTACAGTACCAAGAGCTTATTTTGAAGGAGCACTGGCACTGGGAGCAACGAAGGAACGCAGCATTTTTACTGTAATGATTCCGGCGGCAAAGTCTGGTATCATGGCAGGTGTGGTACTGGGAATCGGACGTGCCATTGGAGAGACCATGGCAGTAATGATGGTAGCCGGCAACCAGGCTCGTGTGCCGAACAGCATTTTGCAGGGCGTGCGGACACTGACTACGAACATTGTACTGGAAATGGGCTATGCGACAGGACTCCACAGAGAAGCACTGATTGCAACTGCAGTGGTACTGTTTATCTTTATTCTGATTATCAACTTTACCATTGCCTGTCTGAATAACCGGAAAGGGGATGCATAAAAATGAATTTAAAAAAATATAAAGGACATCCCGGTTCACTGATTCTGGTGATTCTGGTGATCCTGGCAGCGGTAATTACCTTTTCCGTATTATTGTTTCTGATTGCCTATATTCTGATTAAGGGAGTACCTCATTTGAAGCCATCCCTGTTCGCATGGGAATATACCTCAGATAATGTATCCATGATGCCGGCGATTATCAATACATTGATTATGACGCTGGTGTCCCTGGTGATTGCCGTACCGTTTGGTATTTTCTCTGCCATCTATCTGGTAGAGTATGCAAAGCGTGGCAATAAATTTGTGAAAGTGATCCGCCTGACCACAGAGACACTTTCTGGAATTCCTTCCATCGTATATGGTCTGTTTGGATTTCTGTTTTTTGTCACTTATCTGAAATGGGGTAACTCCATACTGGCCGGCGCATTTACTCTGGCAATTATGATTCTGCCACTGATTATGAGAACTACAGAAGAAGCTTTAAAATCTGTACCGGATTCTTACAGGGAAGGAAGCTTTGGACTGGGCGCAGGAAAGCTTCGCACCGTATTTAGTGTTGTATTACCAACCGCAATTCCTGGTATTCTGGCCGGTGTGATTCTGGCGGTGGGACGAATTGTGGGAGAGACAGCAGCCCTCATCTATACATCAGGAACTGTGGCACAGATTCCACAGTTCCTGATGGGATCCGGACGTACCCTTGCGGTACATATGTATAACTTATCCAGTGAAGGACTTCATGTGGATGAGTCCTATGCCACAGCTGTAGTACTTCTGATATTGGTAGTAGCGATTAACAGTCTGTCAGGATTTGTGGCAAAGAAACTGGCGAAGAGCTGACGGGAGAGAAAGTTAGAATGAACAAGATTGAGATAAAAAATATGAACCTTTATTATTCAGATTTCCATGCATTAAAAGACGTGAATCTGGATATTGAACCAAATAAAATTACTGCATTTATCGGACCTTCCGGATGTGGAAAGTCTACCCTGTTAAAATCCCTGAACCGTATGAATGACCTGGTAGAGGGATGTCGTATTGAGGGAGATATCCGTCTGGATGGAGAAGATATTTATGGCGATATGGATGTGAATCTTTTAAGAAAGCGTGTGGGAATGGTATTTCAGAAAGCCAATCCATTTCCAATGAGTATCTATGATAATATTGCCTATGGACCACGTACTCATGGGATCCGTTCTAAAGAAAAGCTGGATGATATTGTAGAAAAGTCTCTTCGAGATGCAGCCATCTGGGAAGAAACTAAGGATCGTCTGAAGAAAAGTGCACTGGGTATGTCCGGTGGACAGCAACAGAGACTCTGCATTGCCAGAGCACTGGCAGTACAGCCGGAAGTGCTTCTGATGGATGAGCCGACTTCTGCACTGGATCCGATCTCCACATCCAAGATCGAAGATCTGGCACTGGAATTAAAAAAGAATTACACGATCGTAATCGTGACTCACAATATGCAGCAGGCTGTGCGTATTTCTGATAATACTGCATTTTTCCTTCTTGGAGAAATGGTAGAATATGGCAACACCCAGAAACTGTTCTCCAAGCCATTTGATAAGAGAACAGAAGATTATATCACAGGAAGGTTTGGTTGATATGAGAGATTATTATAACAGACAATTGTCAGAACTGGAACAATTGATGAGTGAGATGGGACAGATGATCGAAGCGGCCATTGAAGAAGCTATGACGGCTTTATTGCAGAAAGATCAGGAAAAGGCCAGGCAGATCATCCAAGATGATGAAAAAGTGGATCATCAGCAGAAGAAGATCGAGGATCTCTGTATGCAGCTTCTGCTGTCCCAGCAGCCGGTTGCTACTGATCTGAGACAGATTTCATCTGCGATTAAGATGGTTACGGATATGGAACGCATCGGGGACCATGCAGCAGATATCTCAGATATTACTCTGCAGCTGGTACAGTCAGGTTATCCTCATGACCTGAGTAATGTAAAGAAAATGGCTGAAGAGACCACGCATATGCTGAAAGACAGTCTGGATGCCTACATTGAAAAAGATGCACAGAAAGCAGTGAAAGTCATTCATCAGGACGATGTGGTGGACGAATATTTTTCTAATATTAAAAAAGAAATCATCCGTCAGATCAATGAGAGCAGTGAGGGGGGCGAACAGGAAGCCGACCTTTTAATGATCATCAAATACCTGGAACGTATCGGAGATCACGCTACCAATATTGCAGAATGGGTTCTGTTTTATATCACAGGAGAACATCCGGAGATTGCATGACGAAACAGAAAGCATTTTCTAGTTACTCAGACCCCACTGTGAAAGTACTGAACAGAAGACATTTTTAGAAAAAACTTACATACATTTTACATAAAAATGGTATTGAACTTTACATGGCATTGCTAGAATAAGGTCAAAGTTAAAGGGAATGGCAGGCGAATATGAGAATGATGTATGAATTTATGCAGGAAAAAATAAAAATGTCAAAGGAAACGGCAGCATTACTTACCGCAGTTTTGCTGGTGATCGGAGTGGTAATCCTGACAGCGGCGTTTATCTCGGTGATTGGCTTATGGTGTTACGCAGACACAATTCTTTCACTGGTGACATTGGTCAGTGGTGTGCTGGTTCTGATCTGGATATTGAATTTATAAACAGCAATTCCAAAAAGTATAAAAATAACCTGGAAGAAAACCTCAAAGGAATCCTCCGGGTTATTTTTTATTTCACAGGAAATCACGCCCTGTAAAATACAAATGCGATAATTAAACAAAAAAATTGCAGAAAAAATTGAAATCATTGCCCAAATATGATACTATATAAAAAGTAGTGTTTGTGAAAAATGACAAAATTTGAGGTGTTTTTTATGGAGAACCGTGTGCATACATCATTGGGGGTCCTGATTGGTGGCGTTCATACATACTTCCCAAAAGAAATCATTCGGGGGATTTCAAAAGAGGCAGAAAAAGAACATATAAATATCTTCTTCTTCCTGGGGATGCAGACAAAGGTTTTTTTGAAGCAGGTACTCGGAGAACACAGTAATGCGTTTTATGATTATCAGTTCAATACGATCTATGATTACAGTCAGATCGGAGGTCTGCAGGGATTATTGATCAACTATGGTACGATTGGTACCTATCTGAAAGAGAACAATGTAAGAATATTTGCACAGCGTTATAATGACCTGCCATCTGTATTTCTGACAGAAAAGATTAATGTGGCAAACTGTTATTCCATCATATCAGATAATTATCAGGGACTTTACAGTGTGGTAGAACATCTGATTACGGAACATGGATGCAAAAGAATTTTATTTGTAAAAGGACCAGTGGGAAATACAGATTCCAATGAGCGGTTTCAGGGTTACCAGGATGCAATGAAGGCACATGACCTGACGGTGCAGCCACAGATGATTGCGCAGGGCGATTATTCAGAATTTATAGATGAGAGTGTGGAAGAACTTCTGGACCACAATCCAGATGCGGATGCAATTGTTTTTGCTAATGACGAGATGGCATATTCCGGCTGTCGGGTATGTAGAAAAAGAGGATTGCAGGTGGGAAAGGATATTCTTCTTACCGGATTTGATAACGGCGAGCTGTCGAGACAGACAGATCCGCCATTGACAACGGTTCTGCAGGATGGAAAGGCGATGGGAGAGCTGGCTGTCCGTAATATGATGTGTATTTTAAATGGGGAAGAGGTCCCATTTTGCAGATATCCAACCAAGCTGGTGGTTCGGGAATCCTGTGGGTGCATGCGCCAGAATAATGAACAGATTCAAAGTGAAGAAGACAGGTCTGAGGAGACTGGGCGGCTGCGGCATGAGATTATTGAAAAACAGCAGCAATTTGTGGAATTCCAGAGAAAGTCCTGGTTGCTTCCGATGATGGTCAGAGAGCTGAACGAGTGCGTGGACGATGAGAGGGGATTCTGTCTGCGGATTATGGACACTATGAAGGTAATGGGGGTATCGAGCAGTTATTTGTTTCTGCTGGATCAGCCGATTGTTTATGATGGCGAAAGTGACTGGACCTGTCCGGAGAATCTGCGTCTTGCAGCCCATTGCCGGAATGGCGAGACCTTTGCTTATTCACTGGAAGAACGGCCATTGGTGACCAGAGAACGTGGAATCGCACAGATGACAGAGGATGGAGGAGACCATCAGTATATGGTATACCTGCTGTTTTCCAGCGAAAGACAGTATGGCCTGTTGGTCTGCGAGGTGCCGATTAAGGATCTTTCCTTTTATTATGTGGTCAGTCTTCAGATAGGACTGGCACTGCACAATTATGAGTTGAATAAGATCGAAGCGTTACACAGACAACAGCTGTTCCAGGACATGGAGAGGATCAGAGAACAGAACAGAGAACTGGATATGAAGTCTGCTTATGATCAGCTGACAGGTTTGCTGAATTTGCGTGGCTTTACAGAGAGGACAAAGAAGATCTGCGAAGATGGCAAGCGGCGCAAGGCACATCTGTTGTATGGAGATCTGGATCATCTGAAGGAGATCAATGATACCTGGGGACATGCAGAAGGTAATTTTGCCATAAAAGCATGTGCAGATATTCTGAAAAGCTGTATCCGTGGCAGTGATATGATTGCAAGAATAGGCGGGGATGAGTTTTCCTGTCTGGTCTTTTCTGAGATGGATACCTTTGATACCATTTTGAAGGATCGGATTATACAGGCCTGTAAGGAGTTTAACGAACGTTCCAGGAAGCCATATTATGTGGAACTGTCTGTTGGAATTCAGACCTTTGAACTGGAAAACTATGAAGATATTCAGCTGGCGAACATCAGTGCTGACCAGATTCTGTATGAAGCAAAAAAGAATAGAAGAAAATCCATAAAAAAGAAAAATAATGAATTGTAATCCGTCCATAAAATAGGTATGATAAGTAGGCGAGAAAAATACAAGAAGAGACGGAGAGCCTGAGATGAAAAAAGTTGCAAAGTGGTTGGACAGGAAAGCCGGAGCAGTCTGGTTTTCCTGTTTTTTTAATCTGGCAGTGTTGGCAGGAATGATGCTTCTGCTTCGATCGGCATTTGAAACAAATGATGATATCAGTATTTCTATGATTGTAAATGGCGCATGGGGTGTGCATGATCCTCATGTTATTTGCCAGAATTATCTGCTGGGGCTGCTGTATAGCCTGTTTTACAGAATTGGGCATGGGCGGATACCATGGTATGCCATCATACAGTTTGCGGCGATTTTTGCTGCATTGACAACTGTAACATGGGTCTGGTTCCAGAAGTTGCAGCGGGCACAGGCCTGGCTGGTGAATGGCATTCTGCTGATTTATTTTGGATATGAATGTTATATCCGGATGCAATATACCAAAACAGCTGGGATTATGATGGCAGCTGGAGCATTGTTGCTGTTTTATGAGGTGGAAAAAGAGAAAGCTTCTGTCAGAGGAATGATTTGGGGGATTATACTGGCTGTGGCAGGATCTCTGTACCGATTTGAAGAAGCAGCGATCTGTTGTGTGTTGATGGCAGGAATTGGACTTTATTTTCTTATGACCAGGAAAAAACTGATTACATTGATCGCTGTATTTGGGCTGACTGGACTTTTGATGGTGGGGACAGAAGTATTCGATCATCAGATCTATGCTTCTGATCCGAAATGGAATACCTATATGAAGTATAATGATCTGCGCAGTAATCTGACAGATTACAGCATGGCACCTTATAAGGGAAATGAAGAGGCCTATCAGGAGATGGGGATCGATAAGACAGCATACCGTATTTTCAAAAATGGACTGAATTTTTATGATCCGGATATATTTCCACTGGAGACCGTAGAAAAAATTGAGCAGCTGCGTCCGAGAAATCGGCTGAGTAAATTGCTGGTAATGAACTTTTTCAAAGAATTCCCGATCGGATACCTGAAAATACCAACATTTTATGGTTTCCTTTTGCTGGCATTTCTGTGGTTGTTCTGGAGACAAAAGGGATGGAAGGTCTGGGTGATTGTAGGATATGAGATTTGTGCCATGGGAGCAATTGATTTTTATCTGTACTATGCAGGACGGTATCTTGAGAATCGGGTGGAAACCGGACTTTGGTTTGCGATTACACTGGTGGTGATCTGGTTTTATGATAGAAGGAAGACAGGAATCACGGAAAAATATGCGCTGATTGCACTGGGAGGTCTGTTACTGGCAGGGCAGAGCACCTGGAAGGAATGCTGGAGAGCGTTGACCGTGCAGAAGGAAGTGGATCGGGACTATCTACGGGACTCTTTCATAGAGGCTGTGGAGACGGATCCGGAAGGATTATACCTTGCAAAAGTGGGAACAATTACCTATACTGGATATGGCATTTTGGATGCAGTTCCAGAAGGAAGATTTGAAAATGTGGTATGGTATGGTGGATGGGAAATGGGAAATCCACTGTGGCAGAACAAAATGGCAGAGTATGGCATCGTGAATCCTTATCGGGATTTGACAGACAAAGAGCACGTTTATCTGGTGGATAATAAGATTGATCTGACTGTGAAATATATCCAAAAGCATTACCAGAAAAATGTGGAGGCAGAACTGGTAAAAGAAGCTGGCTATCTGCAGGTATATCAGATAAAAAGTAAGGAAATGGAGTAGAGAGAGATGTTCGAGCACTGGAAAAAGCGCCGGGCACACTGGGAGCGAATGGTGCATAAGAGGGGCGCAGATATATTGAAGTCTGCCAATATGCAAAAGGAAAAAAAGTTCCTTCAACACGGAAAAGTGTCGGTGTATACTCATTCTGTGCGAGTAGCAGTGTTGAGCCTTTTTCTGGCAGAGCTGCTGCGGGTGAAGGTAAACGAAGAGGCCATGATGCGGGGGGCTCTGCTTCATGATTATTTCCTGTATGACTGGCATGAAAAAGATGACAGTCACAGATGGCATGGATTTTCTCATGCCAGAGCAGCACTGAAAAATGCAAAAAAGGATTTTCAGCTGGGAGAGATTGAGCAGGATGTGATTCAGAAGCATATGTTTCCGCTGAATCTGAAGCCGCCAAAGTATAAAGAAAGTGTGTTGGTCTGTCTTGCAGACAAGCTGAGTGCACTGGAAGAGACTATTCGAAGAAGGTAGGAGAAAAGCATGAATCATACAATTGTAACCCTAAAAAAAGGAGAAGGACGCACCATCAAATCCGGAGGTCTCTGGATTTACGATAACGAGATTGCCACGATTACAGGAAGCTTTAAAAACGGAGACATTGTGCTGGTGCATGATTTTGACGGTTACCCGATGGGGCGTGGATTTATCAATCAGAATTCAAAGATCCGCATCCGGATGATGACCAGAAAGGCAGATCAGGAGATCAATGAAGAATTCCTTCGTATGCGGGTGAAAAATGCTTGGGAATATCGTAAGAATACCGTAGATACATCCAGCTGTCGGCTGATCTTCGGAGAGGCAGATTTTCTTCCGGGGCTGGTAGTAGATAAATACGAAACAGTATTGGTGGTGCAGTGCCTGGCACTTGGCATGGAGCAGATGAAGGAGACGATCGTGAGTCTTCTGAAAGAAGTTCTGGCAGAAGATGGTATTGAGATTCGTGGTGTCTATGAGCGCAGTGATGCCAAAGAACGGAAAAAAGAAGGCATGCCAATAGTGAAAGACTTCATTGGACCAGAGTTTGATACCAATGTGGAGATTGTGGAAAATGGAGTGAAGTATCTGGTAGATGTGAAAGACGGACAGAAGACAGGGTTCTTCCTGGATCAGAAATACAATCGTCTGGCGATTCAGCGGATCTGCAAAGACAAACGTGTGCTGGACTGCTTTACCCATATGGGAACTTTCGCTTTAAATGCAGGGATTGCCGGAGCAAAAGAAGTGACCGGACTGGATATTTCAGAATACGCAGTGCAGCAGGCGACCGAGAATGCAATCCGCAACGGACTGCAGGATGTCGTGAAGTTCCGGGCAGCGGATGTCTTTGATGAACTGCCAAAGCTGGAAGCGGCAGGGGAACAATACGATGTGGTCATCCTGGATCCACCGGCTTTTACCAAAGCAAAAAATACCATTAAAAATGCCATGAAAGGATACCGGGAGATCAATATCCGTGGTATGAAGCTGGTGAAAGATGGCGGTTATCTTGCCACCTGTTCCTGTTCTCATTATATGGATTATGAGAATTTTACCAGGGTCATTCATCAGGCAGCGGCCAGTGCCCATAAGCGCCTGCGTCAGGTGGAGTTCCGTACGCAGGCGGCAGACCATCCGATTTTGTGGTCGGCAGACGAGTCCTATTATCTTAAGTTCTACATTTTTCAAGTAGTAGATGAGAAGTAAAAAACAGGCAATTATTAAATCCCTTTCCTGTAAAGGAAAAAAGAATATCCATAGGGTATTGCAAGCAATGCAATAATGATTGTGAACAGAATGATATCAGAATCAACAAATGCATTGACGATCATGGCAATCCCGGCAATAACGAATGTCCAGGCGCTGATACGGTGAGTGCGGTTCCAGTTCTCTTCGCTGTACAGTGTCCATGGAATTCGTATTCCAGCAGTGTAATTCTGCTTTACTTTTGTCAGATAGTTTCCAATTATAAGGAACATGACTCCGATAATCAGATAGACGATCATCGAGATGTTCACATGGATCCCAAGGGCGATAGCGTAGCTGGAACATACGACAGCTGGCGAAAGGACAGCCATGAACCAGATCAGTGCCCGAATCAGTTTGGAACTGATATTTTGGCGCTTTGGATCTGCGCTGGTGATCAGAATACAGAACCACATAAGTACAAGCAGGAAGGCAGGAAGACCAAAGACAGCAGTAGATTTATTAGACCAGCCATCCGGTACATTGCCAGTGGAAAAATGGGTAGGGATCTGTGCCGGAAGTTTGTTCCAAAGAAGCAGTCCTATCAGTATCGGGCTTAGAGAAAGCAGGCTGCCAAACAGCAGCGACCATTTATATTTTTTTATCATATTCAACATAAGATCATTCTCCTTTCAGGTCTTTCAGCCATAGAAGAAGCTCTTCTACAACCGAAGTATTCAATTCATAATAGACATAATTTTTCACTTTGGTTTCCCATATCAGATCTGCTTTTTTCAGAATCTTCAGATGGTAGGAGACAGTGGCACCCGTCATGTTAAAATGACTGCCGATTTCCCCGGCAGACATTTTACCGGATTTCAGAAGCTGTAAAATCTCCCGACGCACCGGATCAGACAGAGCCTTAAAGGTATCCGCAAAAGCCATAGCATCACCTCTTTCAAATGGTTTAAAAACTATTTAGAAATATTTCTAAATACAGTATATACATGGAGTGATAAAAAGTCAACAACTATTTAGAATAATATCTAAATACTAATTTGGGAAAATGAGGATGCCCTGTCAACATCCTCATTCCTAAATTTATCCTTGCAAATGAGCAAGGAGTGATTTATAATCAGGCTATTTCCTATTGGCGTAGGAGATAGCCATTTTTCTTACTTTTTAAAGTGATTATCAAGGTATGTAAGAATCGTAAAAATTACAAGAACTAGTGTTAATATATCTGTTGTCGTCATAACACATACCTCCTTTCCGTTTCCAGAAAAGCAACCTAAAAAAGTAAGCAACAAAATAAATGTAAAAGGATATGTAATCATGAAAGTAGATTTGATTACCGGTTTCCTTGGAGCCGGAAAAACAACCTTTATACGCCGTTACATAAAGTACCTCCATCGTCACGGTCAGAAGGTGAGGATCATTGAAAATGAATTTGGCGCTATCAGTGTGGACAGCCAGATATTACAGGAGGACAACTGCGAGATCCAGGACCTTACCGGGATGTGTATGTGCTGTGTGGGAAAAGAAGCGTTCAAACGTATGCTGATAGATGCGGCCATGGATGGCTGTAATCGTGTAATTGTGGAGCCTTCCGGTATTTATGATGCAGACGAATTCTTTGATGTGATGGAGTCTGAGCCGGTAAAGTCCAGATGTGAAATCGGTGCTATTATCGCCATTGTGGACGCAAAGTGGGAAATGGGGATATCCGGAGAAGCGGATTATCTCATGTTGTCCCAGCTTCTGGCGGCAGGCAAGGTGCTGATGAGCAAGGCACAGTTATTCTCAGAAGAGGAAAAGGCACATACCATTGAGAAAATGAATCGGTTGATGGAGGCCTCTGGCTGTGAGCGGCGGTTTGGAGAAGATGTGATACAGACCGACTGGGAATGCCTGACTGACCGGGATTTCCTGAGATTGTCTATGGGTGGATGGAAGAAAACAGGTCACAAAAAAGAATATCTGAATCATGGACAGATTTTCACAACCTGTGAGATTGGTGGTTACTGTGAGAACATAGATGATTTGCAAAAAAGAATTCAGTCTATGTTCAGAGAAGAGCGGTATGGTACCGTATTCCGGGTAAAAGGATATGTGCGGGATCTGGAGAAAAACTGGTACGAAGTAAATTGTTCACCGGATATCTGTAACCTGGCACCATGTCAGCGAAAACAAGGACTTTTGGTGGTGATCGGACAGGGACTAAAAGAGAAAGAGTTGAGAAAAGCATTTCTTTCCAAAGAAGAAATGAAGCAGAGAACAGAATAAAAAGAATGATTTTTTCGTATTCTAATATTGAATACCATCGGCAAGAATAGGAATGGTCACACATCCTCCCGACGGGCTTATAAAAGGACATAACGTCTGCTAACATAGAAGACAGGTACCAATAAGAAAAAGCGAGGAAATCGAACATGAAAAAGAGAATGCTTACCATTGCCGGAATGCTTCTGGCTTTGACACTGGTCAGTGCAGGTATGACATTAAATGTATCCGCTGATGGAGAAACACTGGTTTACGGCAGTGGGGATTACACACGAATCAATCCGGCCATGGATGAACATGGAGAGATCAATATTCTGCTCTTTAATGGCCTGACAGCCCATGACGGTGACAATCAGGTAGTGCCATCCCTGGCAGAAAGGCTCTGATGACAGGTTCCTGGTGGATCATACTGATTCCGGGATTGTTTCTGGTGGTGACGGTACTTTGTCTGACAAATATAGGAAATGCCTGCAGACAGCAGGCAAATCGCAAGGAAAGTAATCTGTAAAAAGCAGATCAGGATTCGGATGTGTAAGGTACCACCACGGTATGTGGATAAGCAAAATCAAGAGCAGGATCTTCATGAAAATGATGAATCAGTTCTTTGCGGATATCACTGCAGGCAGTGAAGTTTTCTTCGATGGTGGCTGTTACCACACTGGCTCGCAAGGTTATTCCACTGGCTCCAAGCTGGCTGACTAAGATCTTAGTCGGTTCAGTCTGGGGCTTTTTTGCTGCCTTTACAAGAGGGTGTGAGTCAATAATCTGAGAAAATACCTCGCAGGCATGATCCAGATCAGATTCATAGGTGATTTCAATATCCAGAAAATTGGAATTCACAGAATTCTCATCAAAATAGCTGTTGTCAATGACACAAAGATCCATCTTGGCATTTGGTACGATGACACTGCTGTTATTATAAACATTTCGGATAATCGTATTACGCAGATTGATGGATTGAATATATCCGGTAATCTGCACCCCGTCAATCGTTACATTTACACGGTCTCCAATATCAAAAGGCTTGAAAAAGGTAAGAATAAAACCATGCACGATATTAGATAATCCCTCCTGAAATACAAATCCAAGTACCACAACCAGCAGAGAAGAGGACATCAGGATAGAATTATAAAAACTTGCCATGGCATCCGACAGACTTCCGATCTGAATCAGAAAGAAAATAATGATCAGCGCCTGGAGAACACCCTTCAGAAAATTGGTATGCAGATTGTTTTTCTTCTTAAAATAGTCAAAGCAAAAATTTACGATACGTATTGTCAGAAGCATCAGAATTATCAGAAGCAGTGCCTTGAACAGGTTGGATGACCACAGAACTTTGAAGGTTTGAGGAAGTTGTTTTATAAAATGGGACAATAGAAATCTCCTTTCCGGGTATGATGTTATGTAACTGATTTTATTTTCCTATTCTATATCCAACAGGGAAGATTATGCAAGAAAAAAAGAATTTTTAAAAAATATTTGAAGGATATTCCAAATGGAGATAAGTTCATTCCAAAAAGGAATGTATAAAATATCCCCCTGGGTGGGTTGGAGGAGAAAATAAATTTTGCTAAACTTTTGTTCGAAAATAAATTAAGAAAGAACGAAAACAGATGAATCATTATGTGTTGAAAAGAATAATACAACTGATTCCGATTTTGTTTGCCATCACATTTCTTTCCTATGGGATGATGCGGATTGCCGGAAGTGATGTGGTAACACAGAAAATGGAGAATACAGGAACGGTTGTTTCAGATGAAGTACTGAATGCGGCAAGAGAGCAGCTGGGACTGGACAAGCCTTTCCTGACTCAGTATGCGGTATGGCTGGGAAAATTGCTGAGAGGTGATATGGGAAACAGTTATGTGTCAGGGAAGCCGGTATTTGCTACTTTTATTTCTAAACTTCCGGCTACGTTGCTGTTGACGGCAGTTTCCATTGTTATGACTATTATCATATCGGTTCCACTTGGAGTTCTGGCAGCTGTAAAACAGAATCGTATGACGGATTATGTGATCCGGTTTTTCAGTTTTATCGGAAACAGTCTGCCGAATTTTTTTGTATCTCTGATTTTGATGTATGTACTGGCAATCAGGCTGAGATGGTTTCCTGTAATAGCAAAAGATGTCAGTCTGAAAAGCGTGGCCATGCCGGCGATCACTCTGGCAATTGCCATGTCAGCAAAATATCTTCGGCAGGTACGGGCAACGGTGCTGGATGAACTGAGCAAAGACTATGTGGCAGGCGCCAGAGCAAGAGGGATAAGATTTTCTGTTACGTTATGGAGAAGTGTTATGAAAGCTTCACTTGTGACCATTATTACCCTGTTGATGCTTTCCGTGGGAAATCTGCTGGGCGGTACTGCAATAGTAGAATCGATCTTTATGTGGGATGGTGTGGGAAAAATGGCCGTGGATGCCATATCCATGCGTGATTACCCGATTATTCAGGCATATGTGATGTGGATGGCCATTATTTACGTGGCAGTGAATCTGCTTACAGATTTATCCTATCGTTTTCTGGATCCAAGAATTCGACTGGGAGGCGATGAAGTATGACAAATATAGAAAAGAAACAGGTGACTGTCCGGACACAGAAGATCAGAAAGAGTCATATTCGCCAGAAATTGATCTTTTTCCTGGTACTGGCGTGGCTACTGATTCTGGCGGCTGTTTTTTCCGATCGACTCTGTCCATATGATCCGAATGCGCAGAATCTGGCAAGTGCCATGCAGCCACCAGGTCCGTCGCATCTGATGGGGACGGATACCTATGGAAGAGATATGCTGTCCAGAGTCATCAGTGGTGCACGGGCCAGTATCTTTTCCACCTTTATACTGGTGGCAGTGATCTCTGTGTTTGGAACCGCAGTCGGTGTGCTGTGTGGATATTTTGGCGGAATCGTGGATTCGCTGATGATGCGGATATCGGATATCTGTCTTGCATTTCCGGGACTGGTATTTGCCATGGCTGTTGCGGCTGTTCTGGGCGGTGGTATACAGAATGCAGTGATAGCCCTGGCTGTGATCAGCTGGCCGAAATATTCCCGTATTGCCAGAAGTCAGACACTGGCATTAAAAAATGTGCCATACATTCATGCAGCGATTCTGGCCGGGGATTCGGCCGGTCAGCTTATGATTCGCCATATTTTGCCTAATATGCTGGGACCGGTGCTGGTGACTGCCATGCTGGATATAGGAACGATGATGATGGAACTGGCCGGGCTGTCATTTCTGGGACTCGGTGCGCAGATCCCGACGGCGGAATGGGGCAGTATGATGAGCACGGGAAGAAGCATGCTTCAGACTTATCCCTGGGTAGTACTTTCCCCGGGAATTGCTATTTTTCTATCGGTAGTGATTTTTAATCTTCTGGGAGATACTGTGCGTGATTATCTGGATCCGAAAAACAGTCATTTTGGAAGAGCATAATTTATGAATAAAAAAGGAGAGAAACATGAAGACAAAAAAAGTGATTGCAATGGCACTGATGCTTGGGCTGGCATGCAGCCTGTCTGTGGGATCTGTATCAGCAGAAGACAAAAAGACATTTGTATTCGGAGACACCACATTTAATGCAGAAAATGAAGAGGCAGATGTGAATCCGCAGAATACTTATGCAGGCTGGGCCTGTATCCGTTATGGAATCGGTGAAACGCTGTTTAAATATTCAGATGATATGGAGATAGAACCATGGATCGCGAAAGAATATGAGAATCTGGATGACTGTACCTGGAAGATCACGTTGAATGACGGCGTTGTTTTTTCCAATGGTCGCGCCTGTGACGGGGAAGCGGTAAAGGAAAGCCTGGAAGATCTGATTGCCCATCATGAAAGAGCAGCAGGAGACCTGTGCATTGACTCGATTGAGGCAGACGGAAACACGATTACCATCAAGACGACAGAGCCAAAGCCGGCACTGATCAATTATCTTTGTGATCCTTATGGGTGCATCATTGATGTAGAAGCCGGAATTACGGATGATGGAATTGTAATCGGAACAGGCCCGTTTGTGGCAACGGAACTGGTCACAGATGATCACCTGGAACTGGTAAAGAATGAAAATTACTGGAATGGTGACGTAAACGTGGATGAAGTCACAGTTCGTACGATTTCTGATGGTGATACGCTGGCGTTTGCTCTGCAGGCAGGGGAAGTGAATGCAGCTTACGGTATGGCGTATGCAAGCTATCCGTTATTTGAAAATGAAGATTTTACCTTTACCAGTACACCGACCAGCCGGGCATTTTATGCATGGATGAACTTTGAAAGTCCGGTTACTTCTGATCCGGCAGTTCGACAGGCCATTGCGATGGGAATTGATAAAGACAGCTTTGTATCAGTATTACTGAATGGTTACGGTTATCCGGCAGTGGGAGCATTCCCGGATACATTTTCATTTGGCGGACAGAATCTGACAACAGAAAGCTATGACCCGGAAGGCGCGAAGCAGGTGCTGGAAGACGCAGGATGGGTAGATACGGATGGAGATGGAATAAGAGAAAAAGACGGACAGGATCTGGTAATCCGCTGGCTGACTTATCCAAGTCGTCAGGAGCTGCCACTGCTGGCAGAGTCAGCGCAGGCAACTCTGAAAGAGATTGGTATGGATGTTCAGGTAAACTGCACTTCAGATAATAATACAATTCGTAAAGATCCAACCCTGTGGGATGTGTATGCAAGTGCTATGGTGACTGCGCCTACCGGTGATCCACAGTATTTCTTTACCTCCTGTGCACTGGATTCTTCAGTGTCTAATAATGGTCATTACCATAGTGACAGACTGGAAGAACTTGCAGCTGAGATGGAAAAGGAATTTGATACAGACAAGAGAAGTGATCTGGGGATTGAGATGCAGCAGACAGTGCTGGATGATCATGCTTATGTATTCTGTTCTCATCTGAAAATGAGCATGATTATGCAGTCTAATGTGACCGGACTGGTGGCGCATCCATGTGATTATTATGAACTGACAGCAGATCTGGATATCAATTAGAAATGACGGGGTATTTTACAGAATATGTGTGAAGAAATACTGAGATACGATTCCGTAGAAGTGTCCTTTGGCGAAAAAGTCGTAGTGTCAGATGTCAGCTTTTCGCTGAGACAGGGAGAGATCCTTGGTCTGGTGGGCGAATCAGGGAGCGGAAAAAGTACTCTGATCAAAGCTGCCATGGGACTTCTTGGAACAAACGGAATGGTAACCAAAGGGGATATTTTGTATAAAGAACAGAATATTCTGGATATATCAGAAAAAGAAAAAAGGCGAATCAGGGGAGCTCAGATCGGCATGATTTTTCAGGACGCGGGGGCTTCCCTGTGTCCGATTCGGACCATTGGGGAGCAGATTTATGAAAGCATGCGTGCGCACAGAAAAATAAGCAAGAGTGAGGCGAAAAACCACGCCATGGAATTATTTGAAAAGCTGCATTTTAAGGATGGAAAACGAGTGTGGGACAGTTATCCGTTTGAATTGTCCGGTGGAATGAATCAAAGAGCCGGAATCGCAATTGCCATGCTGATGAATCCGCCAATCCTGTTTGCAGATGAACCAACCAGTGCACTGGATGTGACCGTACAGAGACAGGTCATAAATGAAATGCTTCATCTGAGGGAATTGTTCGGGACTTCCATCATCATTGTGACACATGATCTGGGAGTGGTAAAGGCGATGGCTGATACAGTTCTGGTACTGAAGGATGGAAAAAAAGTGGAATATGGAAAGGCAGAGGCGGTTCTGAATGATCCGCAGGATGCCTACACACAGAAATTATTATCTGCGGTTCCGGTATTACGGAGGTCAGTCAATACATGAGTATCATTTTGGAAGCAGAACATCTAACTAAAATTTTCAGAAAAAAAGGAAGTGCCCCATTAAAAGCTGTAGATGATATCAGCTTTCAGTTAAAAGCGGGAGAAACACTGGGGATAGTGGGAGAATCAGGATCTGGGAAAAGCACACTGGCAAAATTGCTGACAAGATTAACAGATCCCACATCAGGAACCCTGAAATATGAAGGAAAAGACATTACCATGTTAAAAGGCAATGGACTGAGAGAACTATATGGAAACATGCAGATGGTATTTCAGGATCCGGTGAGCTCATTTGACCCGAGACGTACTCTGGGAGATGGGATCGGAGAGAGTCTGCGTAATCGGGGAATGAAAAAGGAAGAGATTCAAAAACGGGTGGAAGAGGTACTGGAACAGGCAGGGCTGGATCCCCGGTTTGCAGCCAGATATCCTCATGAGGTCAGCGGCGGGCAATGCCAGAGGGCAGCCATAGCCAGAGCACTGGCTGTGGAACCGAAAATACTGATCTGCGATGAAGCCACCAGCGCCCTGGATGTGACAATTCAAAAGCAGATCATGGAACTGCTGCAGGAATTAAAGGAACAACATGGTCTGTCATTTATTTTTATCTGCCATAATCTGGCATTGGTGCAGATGTTCTGTGACAGAGTTCTGGTATTATATGAAGGTAGAATAGTCGAAAGTGGCACACCAGATGAGATTATTCAGTCTCCAGGGGAAGTATATACAAAAAAACTGATAGAGTCTGTGTTTGAATAATATGTTGATCTTTGATAGTTGGTATCATATAATGAAAGTATTACCAAGGCTGGCATAACAGGAGGATGATATCATGAAGAAATGGAAGAAAGCGCTGCTCACACTGGCACTATTGATTAGCTTTGTCATTGCAGTTCCTGTCACGGGTTTGGCAGCAGCAAAATATTATGTGACGACAGCAACGGTCAATGTCAGAAGCGGTCCTGGAACGAATTATCGGAGAGTATTGCTGCTTCCGGAAAAAGAAGCAGTGAAAGTGACTGGAAGTACAAAGTATTGGTATAAAGTAGAATACCAGAATTATTACCAACAAAAGTATAGGGGATATATTTCTAAGAATTATCTCAAATCAGCAGATATTTATAAGACATCAGCAAGTTTGAATCTTCGTCGTGGAACAAGTACGAATACAGGAAAAGCGACTACCATTCCAAAAGGAGCAAAAGTAATCATAACGGATACCTATACAGGAGACTGGTACCGGACAGTATATTATGCTTCGAACGGAAATGTCTACAGAGGATATACCCATCAGAATTATCTTAGAAAGAATGGCGCAAAGAAGGGTAATTATATCACAACAGATGACGTTTACATGCATCGTAAGCCGTCTATGACATCTACGAATATTCTGGTAGTGCCAAAGGGACGTACGGTAAAGGTGACGAAGATGACCAATGGAAAATGGTACTACTGTACGTACAAGTCATCAAAGGGAAGAACCTATAAAGGTTATATTTCCAATGTATGCCTGAGGAAAAAATAAGAGCAGGAGAAAACAAGAGAATGAATCAGTCGTTTGACTATAATATTGTTCTGATCGGATTTATGGGTACCGGAAAGTCTACGATATCAGAATATATGAATCAGAAGTTTGGTATGGAAGTGATCGAGATGGATCAGATTATCGCACAGCGTCAGGGAATGACCATATCGAAAATCTTTGAAACCTACGGAGAAGAATATTTCCGGGAGCTGGAGACGAATCTGCTGATTGAGCTGCAGGAAAAAAAGAATCTGATCATATCCTGTGGCGGCGGTGTTCCCATGAAAGAGCGAAATGTGGTGGAGATGAAGAAAAACGGAAAAGTAGTACTTCTGACTGCCACGCCTGAGACGATTCTGAAAAGGGTACGGAACAATCACGACCGCCCTCTTCTGGAAGGAAGAAAAAATGAAGCGTATATTTCTGAACTGATGGAAAAACGAAGAGCAAAATACGAGGCAGCAGCCGATATACAGGTTGCAACGGATAACAGAAATAAGCAGCAGATCTGTGATGAAATGGTAAAGAAACTTAGAGAATCAGAGAAGTCATAAGAGGCAGTGAACGATACGATTATAAAAACGACAGGAAAAAGTGGAATATCCGATAAGGGGTATTCCACTTTTTGTCTGTCTAAGAAAAGAACTTTTCTTTGATATGCGCTACCGGCATATCCTGGCCGGTCCAGAGGCGAAAGGCTTCGGCACCCTGATATAGCAGCATATACAGTCCGTTAAAAGTACTGCAACCTCTTGCAGCAGCTTCTTTCAGAAGAAGTGTCTCCCTTGGATTGTAAATGACATCAGATACGATCAGACCTTCATGGAGTCCGCTCAGATCAGAAAGAGGACAGAGGTCGGTATTTGGAGTCATACCGACAGAGGTACCATTGATCAGAATCGCACTGTCAGATAACTGATGCTTCATTTCAACAGTATCGGCAAGATCGTACAGAGAAGCCTGGCAATGAGTCTGGGCATTAATGGTATCTACAAGCTTCTGACCTCTTTCCCAGGAACGTCCATGACGGTTGAAGATGGCGATCTCTTTTACTCCATCCAGAGCAGCCTGAACCGCAATAGCAGTGGCAGCACCGCCGGCACCAAGCAGGGTCATTTTTTGGCCGATAATGTCGTGTCCAGCTTCCCGTACAGCCTGCATATAGCCGATGCCATCGGTATTGTGGCCAATCAGACGACCGTGATCGTTGACCACCGTGTTGACTGCACCAATCATGGAAGCAGCCGGAGAGAGTTCATCGGAAAGTGCACACATTGGCACCTTGGCAGGCATGGTGCAGTTGAAGCCACGGACATTCAGCAGACGGAGAGCCTTTACTGCGTCAGCCATTTCAGATTCTTTAATATCAAAACATAAATACGCATAGTCCAGATTCAGCTCCCGAAAAGCTTCATTGTGCATGGCAGGAGAGATACTGTGAGAAACCGGACTGCCGATCAGGCAGATCAGCTGTGTTTTACCTGTAATAGACATGGAACAATCCTCCTTAATACAAATTCATTGTCTTTTAGTCTATCACGCAGCTGGAAAAGTGTCTATAGAAATCAAAAAGCAGATATGGTAGAATGAGACTATTCAAAGCCATGAAACTTTGAACATAACAGGAGAGAGCATATGAGTACAATAGTAAAGATAGGAACTTGCGTATTAGGAGAGGGTATGCCGAAGATCTGCGCCCCGATTGTAGGAAGAAGTATGGAAGAGATTTGCAGACAGGCAGAAGATGTGAAAAAAGCACGGCCGGATATGGTTGAGTGGCGTATGGATTTTATGGATGGAATTGAAGAGGAACAGATCCAGAGTGAAGCCCTGAAGAGAGTAAGTGAACTGCTGGATGGTTTGCCATTGCTTTGCACTTTTCGGACAAAAGCAGAAGGTGGGGAAAAAGAGGTCTCAGCTGGTACCTATCAGACGATTAATGGAAGAGCTATCAGGAGTGGACTGGCTGATGCGATAGATGTGGAATTCTTTTTGCCGGAGAAGACAGTAAAGGAATTAATTGCAGACGCAAAAGCCCATCAGATTACCGTAATTGGCTCCAATCATGATTTTCAGAAGACCCCCAAAAAGCAGGAGATTGTTTCCAGGCTTTGTCAGATGCAGCAGCTGGGAATGGATGTAGCTAAGATGGCAGTTATGCCGCAGAGTGAGAAAGATGTACGCATGCTTTTAGAAGCCACCGCAGAGATGAAAGAACAGCATCCACAGACTCCGGTGATCACTATGTCCATGGGAAAAATGGGAGTCTTAAGCAGAATGGCCGGTGAGCTGTTTGGCTCGGCACTTACCTTTGGAACCGTAGGCCAGGCTTCTGCGCCGGGACAGATTCCAGTGAAAGAACTGCGAAAAATATTGGAGATGCTGCACACATCGTAAAACAAAATTAAATTTTATATTGACAACGAAGTTCATATACGCTAAAATGACAACAACTAATAAAAGTTAGATGACACTAATAAAGAACAAAACCTTCCCACCACGAGGATAAGAACGCTGTTGCGGGAAGGTTTTTTAAAAACAAATAGTTAGCAGGAACTAACTGAAAGGAGCGCAAATATGAGTATCGTAATTATTGGTGGAAATGAATGCATGGAATGTCGTTATCGTGAGATCTGTAAGAAAAACGGATATAAGGCAAAGGTATTTACAAAGGAAAAAGGAGCCATCCGTAAGAAACTGGGATGTCCAGATCTGATGGTGCTGTTCACCAATACGGTATCTCATAAGATGGTCAACAGTGCAACACAGGAAGCAAAGAGAATGGAGATTCCAATTCTCCATATCCACAGTAGCAGCTCCGCAGCTCTGCAGCAGGGGCTGGAAGAATATGCAGCAAATGCGGCAATGTAAATACTGATGCAGAGGTTTGTACCTTTCTTAAACTGAAAAATCATATGAGCATAAAGAAGAGAATCGGGAGGGGAGCCCGGTTCTTTTTTCTTCCTTTTATGAGTGGACAGAGTATGGTATAATAAATAAATTAAAATGTGCGAGGAAAACAAAATGAAGAAATTAATATCATGGAATGTGAATGGACTTCGTGCCTGTGTGCAGAAGGGCTTTACCGAATATTTTCAGGAAGTGGATGCAGATATTTTCTGCATTCAGGAGAGCAAATTACAGGAAGGACAGATTGATTTTGCACCGGAAGGATATCATGCCTACTGGAATTATGCAGAAAAGAAGGGCTATTCCGGAACTGCCATTTTTACAAAGGAAGAGCCATTGTCTGTGGCTTATGGAATCGGCATCGAAGAACACGATCATGAGGGACGCGTCATCACTCTGGAATTTGATAATTTTTATATGGTGACAGTCTATACACCAAACTCTCAGAATGAACTGGCCAGACTTCCGTATCGTATGAAATGGGAAGATGATTTTCTGGGCTATCTGAAGAATCTGGAAAAGACCAAACCAGTTATTTTTTGCGGAGATCTGAATGTGGCTCACAAAGAAATCGATCTGAAAAATCCAAAAACCAATCGGAAAAATGCCGGATTTACAGATGAAGAAAGAGAAAAGTTCACGAACATAATCAATGCCGGATTCATTGATACCTATCGCTATTTCTATCCGGATCAGGAAGGTGTCTACTCCTGGTGGTCCTATCGCTTCAAAGCCAGAGAAAAGAATGCCGGATGGCGTATTGATTATTTCTGCGTATCTGAAAGCATGAAAGAGAAATTGAAGGGAGCATCCATTCATACAGAAGTGTTTGGATCCGATCACTGTCCGGTGGAACTGGATATAGAGGTGTAAAAGCCATTAGTGACGGTGGCAAAAACATTTAGTTATGTCAAGAAAACTGGATATTGAGTAACAAAGACGTGGACAAGGAAGAATACTTGAAAGAAAACGTGCTGATGAATTGGAGAGACAGAACATCAGGCGAATGGAACTACTGGCTGCTCATGGGATTACGGTGTGAGAGGAATTTGACTTGCTATTTTCCAGAAAACCCACTATAATCAACACCAGAATAAACAAAAAAGGAGAATAATTATGGCACAGAATCCAATTGTTACCATCACTATGGATAACGGTGATGTAATGAAAGCAGAGCTGTATCCGGAAATTGCACCGAATACTGTAAATAATTTTATCAGTCTTGTAAAGAAGGGTTTTTATGATGGCCTGATCTTCCATCGTGTGATCAATGGATTTATGATTCAGGGTGGATGCCCACAGGGAACCGGTATGGGTGGTCCAGGATACTGCATCAAGGGAGAATTCGCAGATAACAGATTCCAGAATGATCTGGCACATACACCGGGTGTATTATCTATGGCAAGAGCAATGCATCCAAACTCAGGTGGATCTCAGTTTTTTATCATGCACAAGGCAGCTCCGCATCTGGATGGCTCTTATGCAGCATTTGGTAAAGTGATTGAAGGTATGGATGTGGTAAATAAGATCGCAGAAGTAGATACCGACTACAGCGACAGACCACTGGATGAGCAGAAGATCAAATCCATGACAGTAGAGACATTTGGAGTGGATTATCCGGAACCGGAAAAATGTTAAATCAGACGAGATATGTCGGGGATAGTATTATCCCCGGCATTTTTGTAAGTACAAAAGAAGAACTGGAAGAAAAGTGGAAAATGTATGGGATTCAGGCAGTGTATCTTACCGATCGGCCGGAAGTTTTGCATAGAATAAACCAATTGGACGGAGCTGGTATTTATCTGGAGAGTCAAAGTGGAGTTATTAGTTATGAAGCGAAATACATCTGGCAGATGTCTGATGAGGCGAACTTGCCGGATGATGTCTATATTTACCGTATCTGGCAGCGGCACATGCAGCAGCCATGGATGATTGCAGAGACAGGGCGTCTCCTCATCCGGGAGTCTGTCATGGAAGATCTGGCATACTTCCAAAAGTTTTATGGGGAAGAGCGCGATAATCCTGATGTACAACCACTATATGAAGAGAAAGAACAGCTCTGCGCCTACATCACCACCCGTTATCCACTTTTTGAGTACGGTCTCTGGACGATTGTGGAGAAAGCAACAGGCACCGTACTTGGCCGGGCTGGAATCGAGGAATTGCCGGAAGACTATGGCAGTCTGTCCGGTGAACCGGAGCTGTCATATCTGATTGGACAAGAGTACCGTGGAAAAGGCATAGCCACAGAAGCCTGCCAGGCGATCTTACATTACGCTGCGAAAGAACTGGAGATGAAAAGAATCTATGTAAGAACTTCAAATGGGAATCTTCCTTCTCAGAAACTGGCAGAAAAACTTAACCTGTTAAAGGTTGAATCTATAACTGAATATAAAGATTTGCTATATTGCGGCTTATTGACTTTTGAAGAATAAGAGTATATCATTTAACCCATACAAAACCTATTAAGAAATAGGACGATATCACTGGAGTGCAGGGCGCGCAGCAATCCTTGATATCCTGGAAAAACGAACATATTTCAGAGAGAAAAAGGAGATCAGAATTATGAAAAGAGTACTTGCATCCATCGCAGCAGCAACATTAACCCTGGCACTGGCCGTACCGGCAGCAGCAGAAGGAACCATTAAGATAGCAGCATCACCAACACCACATGCAGAGATCCTGGAAGCCGCAAAGAGCATTCTGGCAGACGAAGGATGGGATCTGGAAGTGACTGAGTTTGAAGATTACGTTCAGCCAAATCTGGTAGTAGAAAGTGGTGACTTTGATGCCAACTACTTCCAGCATGTACCATATCTGGAAAGCTTCAATGAAGAAAAAGGAACACATCTGGTAGATGCAGGTGATATCCACTACGAACCATTTGGAATCTATCCGGGAACCAAGAAGAGCCTGGATGAACTGGAAGACGGAGACACCATCGCAGTGCCAAATGACACGACAAACGAAGCAAGAGCACTGCTTCTTCTTCAGGACAATGGCGTACTTACCTTAAAAGAAGGTGCGGGCCTGACAGCTACCGTAAATGATATCGAATCTACCACAAAAGATATCAAGATTCAGGAACTGGAAGCGGCACAGGTACCAAGAGTATTGAATGAAGTAGCATTCGCAGTTATTAATGGTAACTACGCAGTAGAAGCAGGACTTTCTGTAGCAGATGATGCGATTGCATACGAAGCATCTGATTCTGAAGCAGCTAAGACCTATGTAAACATCATTGCAGTAAAAGAAGGTAATGAAAACAACGAAGGTATCGTAGCACTGGTAGATGCTCTGAAGTCTGATGAAATCAAAGATTTCATCAACGAAACATACAATGGTGCAGTCATTCCTTATGAACCATCTGAGGATACAGAAGATAGCACAGAAGCTGATACCGAAGAGACAACAGAAGCTGATACCGAAGAGACAACAGAAGCTGCATCTGAAGAGACAACAGAGGCAACGGAAACAGAGACAGACGCTCAGTAAGGAAAAGAAACCTGAAAATAGAGCATAGTAGGGCAGATGCAGGATTTTATCTTGCAACTGCCCTGTTTTTACGATAGAATAAAGCGTGTTGTAAAAAGACAGCAGGGAAGGGAGATTACATGGAACCAATTATTAAAATAGAGCATCTGGATAAATGGTTTAAAGTAAAAGATATGGATGTACACGCCCTGGACGATATATCTCTCGATATTTATAAAGGAGAGATCTATGGCATTATCGGCATGTCCGGTGCAGGAAAGAGTACGCTGGTACGCTGCCTGAATTTTCTGGAGAAACCAACATCCGGAGATGTGATTATAGATGGCAGGAATCTGGCAAAGCTATCCAATAAGGAACTGCGTGCCACGAGAAAAGATATCGGCATGATTTTTCAGCATTTTAATCTGCTGATGCAGAGAAATGTACTGGACAACGTATGTTTTCCAATGGAACTGGTCGGAGTGAAGAAAAAAGAAGCCAGAGAAAAAGCACTGGAATATCTGAAGATCGTAGGCCTGGAAGAAAAGGCAAAAGCTTATCCTGCACAGCTTTCCGGCGGACAGAAGCAGCGTGTAGCTATTGCCAGAGTGCTGGCCAGTGATCCAAAGATACTGCTCTGTGATGAAGCAACCAGTGCGTTGGATCCGCAGACCACCAAGTCCATATTACAGCTGTTAAAAGAGATCAATCAGAAGTATGGCATTACTATTGTGATCATCACTCATGAGATGACGGTGGTACAGGAGATCTGCAGCCACGTGGCGATTATTGATCACGGTAAGCTGGCGGAGCACGGTCTGGTGAGCGATATCTTTACTGCTCCGAAGTCTAAAGAAGCGAAAAAGCTGATCTATCAGGGATATGAACATGTCAGCGAAATGAAGGGTAATCGCTGCGTACGAATTGTATTTTCAGAGAATTCATCTTTTGAACCGGTGATCGGTAATATGGTATTATCATGCAAGGCACCGGTGAATATTCTGTATGCCAATACAACAGATCTGAACGGAGTGGCCAAGGGAGAGATGATTCTGCAGCTCCCGGAAGATATTGTGATCGGTGATCAGATGATAGAATATCTGAAAAAGGCAAAACTTGCAGTGGAGGTGTTAGAAGATTATGTGGGATAGTACTGTAATTATGATGATTGTACGGGGAATCGGAGAAACCTTATACATGACACTGACCTCAACCCTGATGGGATATGTGCTGGGTCTGCCTATGGGTATTTTACTGGTAATCTGTGCGAAAGATGGTATATGTCCGAATGCTTTTGTTTATAAGATATTTGACCTGGTTTCCAATATTTTCAGAAGTATACCGTTTCTGATTTTACTGATTCTGGTTATGCCGCTGACAGCAAAACTGGTAGGAAAAAGTTATGGATCCACAGCAACGATTGTACCACTGACCTTTGCCGCAGCACCGTATATTGCACGAATGGTAGAATCTTCTTTAAAAGAAGTAGACCGTGGTGTGATTGAGGCTGCACAGAGTATGGGAGCCAGTACATGGGAAATCGTATGGAAGGTTTATTTAAAAGAAGCCAGAACATCTCTGATTGTGAATGCAACCATTGCGACGGGAACGATTCTTGGTTATTCCGCTATGGCCGGAACTGTCGGCGGCGGTGGTCTGGGAGATATTGCCATCCGCTATGGATACTACCGCTATCAGGTGGATATCATGATTGTAACTGTCATTATTCTGGTACTTCTGGTACAGCTGTTTCAGAGCATTGGAATGCTGATATCCAGAAAGATGGACAAGAGAAGAATAGATTAATCATATGATACCAGGAGAGTGCGAAGTACGAAACATTCACAGGTATCATAGCTGGGGCTTTTGACTCCGACATCATACTATGAAGAAAACGAGGAAAAACAAGTGAAGAGAGCAAGTGGCATTTTGCTGCCAGTCAGCAGTCTTCCATCACCGTATGGAATAGGAACATTTTCAAAAGAAGCGTATAAATTTGTAGATTTTTTGGCAGCAGCAGGACAGACCTACTGGCAGATTCTTCCGCTGGGGCCGACCAGCTACGGAGATTCGCCATATCAGTCTTTTTCCACATTTGCCGGGAATCCGTATTTTATTGACCTGGATGAACTGGTGAAGGAAAAGGTACTGACAAAGGCAGAATGTAAGGCTGCGGACTGCACCCATCATCCGAATTATGTGGAATATGGAGAACTATACGAGAAGCGGTTTGATTTGCTGAAAAAAGCCTATAAACGCAGTCATATTTCTGAAGATCCGGAATTTGGTAAATTTGTGGAGGCAAACAGAGAGTGGCTGAAAGATTATGCGCTGTTTATGACAGTAAAAAAATGTTTTCACGGCGCATCCTGGCTGGAGTGGACAGATGATATCCGCCTGAGATGGGGATATTCGGTTGACTATTATTACAGCCAGTATCCGGAAGAGATTGAATTCTATGAATACCTTCAGTACAAATTCAGTCAGCAGTGGAAAAAGCTGAAGACCTATGCCAATGAAAAAGGAATTCAGATCATCGGTGATATTCCGATTTATGTGGCGATGGACAGTGCAGATGCCTGGGCACATCCAGATTTGTTTCAGATGGATGAACAGCGCAAACCAAAGGGTGTCGCCGGATGCCCACCGGATGCTTTCTCTGATGACGGACAGCTCTGGGGCAATCCACTGTACAGATGGGAATATCATCGCCATCAGAATTACGACTGGTGGGTCAGCCGTATGAAGCACTGTTATGAACTTTATGACGTGGTACGAATCGATCATTTCCGAGGTTTTGATGAATATTATTCTATTCCATATGGGGATAAGACAGCTGTGAATGGCCACTGGGAGAAAGGACCTGGTATAGAGTTGTTCCGGACTCTGGAGCAGCGTCTAGGACATAAAGAAGTCATTGCAGAAGACCTTGGCATGATGACTGATACAGTACGCCAGCTGGTAAAAGACAGTGGTTATCCAAACATGAAGGTATTGGGATTTGCCTTTGATCCGACAGGGACCAGCGAGCATCTTCCTCACAATTACGAGAAGAACTGCGTCTGCTATACCGGAACACATGACAATGAAACATTGATGCAGATGTATGACGGAATGGATAAAAAGACTCTGGCTTTTACTACAGATTATCTGAATAATGCCCATTCTACCAGAGATGAGATTAAATGGGACTTTATTCGTCTTGCCATGCTTTCTGTTGCAGATACCTGCATTGTGCCAATGCAGGACTATCTGGGGCTTGGACAGGAAGCAAGAATGAATTTTCCATCCACCACAGGAAATAACTGGAAGTGGAGAGTGGGAAAAGAAGACCTGACAAAGCAACTGGCAAAAGAGATTCTGCATCTGACGAAATTAAGTTGCAGACTGTAAGAGAATAAGAGAGTGAGAGGGCATGTGAAAGAGTTTGCACTTCCCACTCTCACTATTTTGTCAGAAATTTATATGCACACATGGAACAAAGGAGCCAGCGTGACATGAAAGATATTATTAACATCAAAAAATTAATACACGATTATCAGAAGTATAATGAAGATGGAAAGGTGGAATCCACCTACCGGGCAGTGGATGAAGTAAGCCTGGACGTACAGCCGGGACAGTTTATCGCCATTCTGGGGCATAATGGCTCTGGAAAATCGACTTTGGCGAAACATCTGAATGCCATTTTACTTCCAACAGAAGGTACTGTTTACGTAGATGGAAAAGATACCAGAGATGAAGAGAAGATCAAAGAGATCCGGCAGACAGCTGGTATGGTTTTTCAGAATCCGGATAACCAGATCATCGGAACTGTAGTAGATGAAGATGTGGCATTCGGACCGGAAAATATGGGAGTTCCATCGGAAGAGATTGAAAAAAGAGTAGAAGAAGGCCTGAAAACGGTAGAGATGTGGGAGTACCGTTCCCATTCTCCAAACAAATTGTCCGGCGGACAGAAGCAGCGTGTAGCCATTGCAGGAGTCGTAGCCATGCATCCGAAGTGCATCGTGCTTGATGAACCGACGGCCATGCTGGATCCGGTAGGGCGAAAAGAAGTAATTCAGGCAGCCTGGAAGCTGAATAAAGAAGAACATGTGACGATTATTCTGATCACTCATTATATGGAAGAAGTGACTTCTGCGGATCAGGTCATTGTCATGGATCAGGGAAAGGTTCTGATGCAGGGAACGCCAAAAGAGGTCTTTTCCAGAGTAGAAGAATTAAAAGAGCATCGTCTGGATGTACCACAGGTGACCATGCTGGCTCATGAATTGCGAAAGAGCGGCCTGAATATTCCAGAAGGAATACTGACCCGTGAAGAATTGATCGAGGAACTGGTAAAACTCAAAACGACAGCTGATGCAGAAGGAGGTGCCATATGTCCATAAAGCTGGAACACGTGAACTATATCTATGGAGAGGGAACCGCCTACGAGAAGCATGCATTAAAGGATATCAATCTGGAGATTCCGGATGGTCAGTTCTTGGGAATCATCGGACATACCGGTTCTGGAAAATCTACCCTGATTCAGCATCTGAATGGACTGATTAAGGCGACCAGTGGTGTGATATATTATAGTGGAGAGAACATTTATGCAGAAGGATATTCGATGAAGGAACTGCGCAGCCATGTAGGGCTGGTGTTCCAGTATCCGGAATATCAGCTGTTTGAAGAAAATGTATTATCAGATGTCTGCTTTGGCCCGAAAAATCTGGGCCTGTCGGAGGAAGAAGTAAAGATGCGCAGTCTGGAAGCATTGCATCAGGTGGGCTTAAAGGAAAAATATTATGACAAGTCTCCTTTTGATTTATCTGGAGGACAGAAACGCCGGGTAGCGATCGCCGGCATTCTGGCAATGCACCCGGAAGTGTTGATTCTGGATGAACCGACTGCAGGACTGGATCCGAAAGGCCGTGATGATATCCTAGATCAGATCGCAAAACTGCATAAAGAACGGGGCATCACCGTCATTTTGGTTTCTCACAGCATGGAGGATGTGGCAAAATACGTAGATCGTATTATTGTCATGGATCATGGTTGTATGAAATTTGACGGAGAGCCGAAAAAAGTATTTGAACATTATAAAGAGCTTGAGAGCATAGGTTTGTCTGCGCCGCAGGTAACCTATGTGATGCAGGATTTAAAAGAAAAAGGATTTGACGTGGACGTGCATGCAATTACTGTAGAAGAGGCAAAACAGTCCATTTTACAAGCGTTTGGTATGAAAGTTAAGAAGAACGGATCGGAGGAAAACGTATGATTAGAGATATTACCATTGGACAGTATTATCCCACTGATTCGGTGATACATCGTCTGGATCCGAGAACCAAGCTGGTGTGGACACTGGTGTACATTTTTTCCCTGTTTTTGTTTCGTTCTTTTGCATCCTATGTTGTGGCAACGGTGTTGCTTGTTACTGTGATTAAAATATCCAAAGTACCATTCAAGTTTATGGTAAAAGGAATGAAAGCAGTGGTGATATTGCTGCTGATCACAGTGGTATTTAATCTGTTTCTGATACCGGGAACCACGCTGGTACAGATCTGGAAATTGCGTATTACTTATGAAGGATTAAATACGGCAGTCTTTATGGCATTGCGTCTGACCTATCTGATCATTGGTTCCTCTGTGATGACACTGACCACTACACCAAATCAGCTGACAGATGGAATGGAAAAAGGACTTGCACCATTGAATAAGATTCATGTACCGGTACACGATGTGGCTATGATGATGTCCATTGCACTGAGATTCATTCCGATTCTGCTGGAAGAGACAGATAAGATCATGAAGGCACAGATGGCAAGAGGAGCGGATTTTGAATCCGGCAATCTGATTACCAAGGCAAAGAATATGATTCCACTTCTGGTACCACTGTTTATCTCTGCTTTTCGCCGGGCGAATGATCTGGCTATGGCCATGGAAGCACGAGGATATTATGGTGGGGAAGGCAGAACGAAAATGCGTCCATTAGTTTACCAGAAAAATGACCGCATTGCTTATGCTATTTTGCCAGTCTATCTGATTACTATGTTTGCAGCCAGGAAAATAGTAGGGATTTAGCATATGAAGAGAGTAAAATTAACCGTGGCCTATGATGGCACCCATTATCATGGATGGCAGATACAGCCAAACGGAGTTACAATAGAAGAAGTATTGAATCAGCATTTATCTGAACTTCTGCGGGAACCGATAAAGATCATCGGAGCAAGCAGAACGGATGCAGGGGTGCATGCCAGAGGCAATGTGGCTGTCTTTGATACCAGTGCCAGAATGCCGGCTGAGAAGATCTCCTTTGCATTAAATACCAGACTTCCGGCAGATATCCGAATTCAGGATTCCAGAGAAGTCCGTCCAGACTTTCATCCGAGATTTTGTGAAACGGTGAAGACTTATGAATATTGCATTTTGAATCGGAAGTTCCCGGATCCAACCAGACGGCTTTATGCATTGTTTTACTATTATCCGCTGGATCTGGATAAAATGAAACAGGCGGCTGACTTCCTGGTGGGAGAGCATGACTTTAAGAGTCTGTGTACTCAGAAGCCAGAAGTGGAGAATACAGTTCGGACGATTTATTCTGTGGACATTACCAAAGAAGATGATCTGATCAGGATCCGGATCTGTGGAAATGGATTTTTGTACAATATGATCCGGATTATTGTGGGCACTTTGCTTCGCATTGGAAGCGGTTACTACGAGCCGGAATATATGAAAGAACTGTTGGAATTAAAGGATCGACAGGCAGCCGGAGAGACAGCACCTCCCCAGGGACTGACCCTGGTGGAGATCCGGTATCCGGAGGAAGAGGAGCTATAGAGAAACTTTACTGAGATAGCTGTTATGATAGTGGCCATCCATAGTGACGTCTGTGCCGAACCATGCCGGTGGCACAAATGCATTGGCAGCATCTTCTGATGGAAATTCCACCTCGGCCAGACGAAGTGTCTCAAACGGTGCGTGGAATACATCCAACTCAATGGTTAATTCATGATCGATGGGAATCAGATATCTCTTTTTAGAGATTAGATTGCCGTCGATTTTTTCTTTTAAATGTTGATAGGCCTCCTGATTTAAAGGAAGATTATACTCTTCCCGGCACATCAGCCCTTTTCCCTTATAAGTTAAAATATAGTCATCATCCTGACGGCGGATACGTACCACCGGATCCGTGCAAAGATAGCCTTGTTCAATCAGGTGAAAAGTGTAGGACTCCAGATTATCAGGCAGCTTCGGGATTAAAAATTTACGTTCGATTTCCATAAGAGACTCCTTTCGGGCAGGAAATAGATCCCTGACAATGTATTCATTTTGTATTGTAATGAGAGAAAAAAATTATGTCAAGATTGAGGTAAGTTCACAGAATTTTTAGAAAATAGAAATTGCGTGGGAGGAGTAAAAGTGGGTATAATATAAATAATGGAGATAAACAAGAACAAATAAAAACGGCAAAAGAACTGATTTCATTAGTGGAAAATTATGTGGCAAAACTGGAGGAAAATAAAATGAGCAAATTATACATATTTCTGGCAGATGGCTTTGAGGAAATTGAGGGGCTGACGGTTGTAGATGTACTGAGACGGGCAGGCGTGGAAGTAACCATGGTCTCTGTCATGGGGAAAAAGAACATCGTAGGAGCACATCATATTACTCTGGAAGCAGATGCATTGTTTGAAGAATGTGATTTTTCAGACGGTGATATGTTTGTCCTGCCGGGAGGAATGCCAGGCACACTGCATCTGGGAGAACATCAGTATCTGGCAGAACTTCTGAAGAAAGCAGATCAGGAGAAAAAAGGGATTGCAGCTATCTGCGCAGCACCAAGCGTACTGGGAGATCTGGGACTGTTAAGAAGCAGAAAAGCAACCTGTTATCCGGGATTTGAAGAGAGACTGACCGGAGCATCCATATCTACTGATCTGGTAGTGACAGATGGACACATTACTACCAGCCGCGGCATGGGAACTGCGATTCCATTTGCGCTGGAACTGGTAACACGCATGTGTGGTAAGGAAGAATCTGATACATTATCGAAAAGCATCATATACAATATCTGATAATAGTAGACGCATATAGTGGCAAAATACATTTTTATCACGAAAAAAGTACTAGCCATTTACGCCAACTTATGTTATAGTACTAAAATGAGTGTAAGCATGGGAAAGTGCGCATTTTTACGGGGGTACCGCCAGCAGGCGATATGTCCGCCTGGAAAGACAAGAAGTAAGATATCAAGGAGGAACTATCTAAAATGAGTTTAAAGGTAGAAAATTTAGAGCACAATATGGCAAAACTGACTATCGAAGTCAGCGCAGAAGAGTTTGAAGAAGCAATCAAACATGCATATGTAAAAAATAAAAACAAGATTAACATCCATGGATTCCGTAAAGGAAAAGCTCCACAGGCTATGATTGAAAAGATGTATGGCGCAGGTATTTTCTATGAAGATGCAGCAAACGAGCTGATCCCGAAGGCATATGATGCAGAGATCGAGAATTGTGATCTGGATCTGGTTTCCCAGCCAAAGATCGATGTAGTTCAGATCGAAAAGGGCAAGCCATTCATCTTCACAGCAGAAGTAGCTGTAAAACCGGAAGTTACCCTTGGTGCATACGAAGGAGTAGAAGTTCCAAAGACAGAGATCAATGTCACAGATGAAGAAGTAGATGCAGAAGTTGACAAAGAAAGAGAAAAGAACTCCAGAACCACCACCGTAGAAGACAGAGGTGTGGAAAATGGAGATATGATCAAGCTTGACTTTGACGGCTCTGTAGACGGTGTTGCATTTGACGGCGGAAAAGCTGAGAACTATGACCTGACAGTCGGATCAGGCAGCTTCATCCCAGGATTTGAGGAACAGCTGGTAGGTGTTAAAGCCGGAGAAGAAAAAGAAGTAAAGGTTACTTTCCCAGAGGATTACCATGCAAAAGATCTGGCTGGAAAAGAAGCAGTCTTCAAATGCAAGGTAAATGAAATCAAAGTAAAAGAACTGCCAGAAGCAAATGATGAATTTGCTCAGGATGTATCAGAATTCGATACACTTGCTGAATATAAGGAAGATCTGAAGAAGAAACTGACAGAACGTAAAGAAGCAGCAGCTAAGAATGCAAAAGAAGCAGCCGCAGTAGAAGCAGCAGTTGCGAACGCTGAGATGGATATCCCAGATGCTATGGTAGACGGACAGGTAAGACAGATGGCTAATGACTTCGCAAGAAGAATCCAGTCTCAGGGTCTTACAGTAGATCAGTACTTCCAGTTTACCGGTATGACAGCAGAGAAGCTGATGGATCAGATGAAACCAGAAGCTCTGAAGCGCATCAAGAACAGCCTGGTTCTGGAAGCAATCGCAGCAAAAGAGAACTTCGAGATCGCAGAAGAGAAGATCGAAGAAGAACTGAAGAAGATGTCTGAAGCATACAAGATGGAAGTAGATAAGATCAAAGAAGCTCTTGGCGAGAGCGGACTGGATCAGATGAAGGCAGAACTGAAGATTCAGGCTGCTGTAGACTTCATCAGAGACAAAGCAACAGAAGTAGAAAAGAAAGCAGAAGAAGCTGAAGAGAAGAAAGAAGACTAATCAGCGAATCTGTACAGACAGCAGGCCGGTAAGGCAGGAGGTGTTATCATGAGTTTTGTACCTTATGTCATTGAACAGACAAGCAGAGGGGAAAGATCCTATGATATTTACTCCAGATTATTAAAAGACAGAATCATCTTTTTGGGTGAAGAAGTAAACGATGTAAGTGCCAACCTGATTGTTGCACAGCTGCTTTTCCTGGAAGCAGAAGATCCGGGAAAAGATATTCAGCTGTATATCAATAGTCCGGGAGGATCCGTAAGTGCAGGATGGGCAATTTATGATACTATGCAGTATATCAAGTGTGATGTATCTACCATCTGCATTGGTATGGCAGCCAGCATGGGAGCTTTCCTTCTGGCCGGCGGTACCAAGGGAAAAAGAATTGCATTACCGAATGCACAGATTATGATTCATCAGCCGTCAGGTGGTGCAAGAGGTCAGGCTACGGAGATTAAGATCGTAGCAGAAGAGATCCTGAAAACCAAAAAGAAATTGAATGAATATCTGGCAGCAAATACAGGACAGCCGGTAGAAGTAATCGAGCGTGATACAGAACGTGACAATTACATGACGGCAGAAGAAGCAAAAGCATATGGTCTGATTGATATGGTGATATCAAACAGATAAGAGGAAAATGACGGCGGAGTGTTAGGAACTGTGCCGTCATTTCCATAAACAGAATAAAAGGTTATTTGTAACAAACAAAGAGGAGAACAGGAATGGCCGGAAGAATCGGAGAGCAGAAGATTCGCTGCTCATTTTGCAACAAAAGTGAAGATCAGGTACGTAAGTTAATTGCCGGACCGAATGACGTGTATATTTGTGATGACTGTATTGAGATCTGCAGTGAAATTATTGAAGAAGAACTGGCAGACGATTATGGAGATCACGTAGAACAGGAAATCAATCTGCTGAAGCCGGAAGAGATCAAGAGAGTGCTGGATGACTATGTCATCGGACAGGACAACGCAAAGAAAGCCCTGGCAGTAGCAGTTTACAATCATTATAAAAGAATTATGGCTGGAAAGGATCTGGGAGTCGAGCTTCAGAAGAGTAATATCCTGATGCTGGGACCAACCGGAAGTGGAAAAACCTATCTGGCTCAGACACTGGCCAGACTTCTGAATGTGCCATTTGCCATTGCAGATGCGACTACTCTGACAGAAGCAGGTTACGTAGGCGAAGATGTGGAAAATATACTGCTGAAGCTGATTCAGGCAGCAGATTATGATATTGAACGGGCTCAGACCGGCATTATTTATATTGATGAGATCGATAAGATTACAAGAAAGTCTGAGAACGCTTCTATTACCAGAGATGTATCAGGAGAAGGAGTACAGCAGGCTTTATTAAAGATTCTGGAAGGAACGGTTGCCAGCGTTCCGCCACAGGGAGGAAGAAAGCATCCGCAGCAGGAACTGATCCAGATCGATACCACCAACATTTTGTTTATCTGTGGTGGTGCATTTGAAGGGCTGGATAAGATTATCGAGACCAGAATGGATACCAAGACTATGGGATTCAACCGTACACTGGATGACAAGGCAGAAAAGAATGTGGGTGAAGTATTAAAAGAAGTCGTTCCTCAGGATTTTGTGAAGTTTGGAATGATTCCGGAATTCATGGGACGTGTACCGGTAGTGGTTTCTCTGGATGCACTGGATGAGGATACCCTGGTACGTATTTTGAAAGAGCCGAAGAACTCCATTATCAAACAGTATAAGAAACTGTTTGAACTGGACGGAGTGCAGCTGGACTTCAAGGAAGATGCGGTGAAAGAAATTGCCCATCAGTCTATGGAACGTAAGACCGGAGCCAGAGGTTTGAGATCTGTTATGGAAAAAACCATGCAGGATCTAATGTATACCATTCCATCAGATGAGACGATTACGGAATGTACCATCACAAAAGAACTGGTGGACGGAACAGGGGAAGCCCAGTTAATTCACAGTGAAGAAAGACTGATTCCGGTAAGAAATACCAAGAAAAAGATTGTTCAGACACCGGAATCTGCATAGGTGTAAATATGACAGAAGAAATGAAGCATATCCCCGCAGTAGCACTGCGGGGCATGACGATTCTTCCGGCTATGATTGTTCATTTTGATATCAGTCGGGAGATGTCGATAAAAGCCGTGGAACAGGCTATGCTGAGTGACCAGAAGCTGTTTGTGGTAACTCAGAAGGATCCGGAGGTATCAGAACCTGTGCTGGATGATCTGTATCGGATCGGCACGATTGTGGAGATTAAGCAGGTGATCAAGATGCCAAAGAATATTCTTCGCGTACTGGCAGAAGGAATACAGAGAGCAGAGCTGGTGGACATTTCAGACAATCCGGAATATCTGGATGCAGATATCCTGACTTTTGTAGAAGAAGATACGATGGATCAGAATACAAAAGAAGCATTGCTTCGTTCCATGAAAGAAACCTTTGAACGTTACTGCAGCGTAAATGGCAAGGTCAGCAAGGAACTGATCAGCCAGATTATGGAATTAAATGATCTGGAAAAGGCTACGGCACAGATTGCCATGAATATTCCACTTTATTATGAGCAGAAGCAAAAGGTTCTGGAAGCAGTGGAACTGAAGGAACGTTGTGAATTGCTTTGTTCCATCATGGAGAATGAGATTCAGATTCTTCAGATCAAGATTGAGATTCAGGAGAAGGTAAAAGAACGGATTGACAAGAATCAGCGGGAATATATTATGCGTGAGCAGATGAAGCTGATCCGGGAAGAATTAAAAGAAGATAATGTAAATGAAGCAGATCAGTTCGAGGAAGAACTGAAAAAACTGAAAGCATCCAAAGAAGTAAAAGAAAAGATCCAGAAGGAGATTCAGCGTTATCGTAACATAGGCATGAACTCAGGAGAAAGCTCTGTGATTCGTGGTTACATTGAGACACTTCTGGAAATGCCGTGGGACAAAGCGTCCAAGGACAGCAAAGATATTGAGCGGGCCAGAGAAATTCTGGAAGCAGATCATTATGGGCTGGAAAAAGTCAAAGAACGTATCCTGGAGTTCTTATCCGTCCGTATTCTGACTAAAAAGGGAGACAGCCCGATTCTTTGTCTGGTGGGACCTCCTGGAACAGGAAAGACTTCCATTGCCCGATCCATTGCAAAGGCGCTGGATAAAAAGTATGTTCGTATTAGTCTGGGTGGAGTCAGAGATGAAGCAGAGATTCGCGGACACCGCAGAACTTATATCGGGGCAATGCCAGGACGAATTGCCAATGGAATCCGGACAGCAGGTGTGAAGAATCCACTGATGCTGCTGGATGAGATTGATAAACTGAGCAGTGATTATAAAGGAGATACTGCATCCGCCATGTTGGAAGTGCTGGATGGGGAACAGAACGTAAAGTTCCGTGATCATTATATTGAGATTCCTCTGGATCTGTCAGAAGTGCTCTTTATTGCAACAGCTAATGATGTACAGAGTATACCAAGACCACTTCTGGATCGTATGGAACTGATTGAGGTCACCAGCTATACTGAGAATGAGAAGTTCCACATTGCGAAGGAACATCTCTGGATCAAGCAGGTGGAGAAAAATGGACTGAACCCGGAAAAGATCAGTATTACAGATGATGCACTGCGAAAAGTGATCTCTGGCTATACCAGAGAAGCAGGAGTGCGTGGCCTGGAGCGAAAACTGGGAGAGATCTGCAGAAAAGCGGCAAGAGAGACACTGGAAAAGAAAAAGAAATCCGTAAAGATCACAGAAGAGAATCTGGAAAAGTATCTTGGAAAAGTACGTTTTACAATTCAGACGCTGAATGATCAGGATGAGATCGGTATTGTAAGAGGACTGGCCTGGACCAGTGTAGGTGGAGATACTCTTCAGATTGAAGTAAATACCATGCCGGGAAGAGGCGAATTCAAACTGACAGGTCAGCTAGGGGATGTAATGAAGGAATCTGCGCAGGCAGGTATCAGCTACATAAGATCTGTGAGCAGCCAGTATCATATCTCAGACGAATATTTCCGTAAACATGATATTCATATCCATATTCCAGAAGGAGCTGTTCCAAAGGATGGACCATCTGCTGGTGTGACGATGGTGACAGCTATGATTTCAGCGATTACGAAGATTCCGGTACGGGCTGATGTAGCAATGACCGGAGAGATTACTTTAAGAGGCAGAGTGCTGCCGATCGGCGGACTCAAAGAAAAGCTTCTGGCAGCCAGGAACGCAGGCATGAAGATTGTATTTGTGCCGTCCAAGAATAAGCTAGATGTAGAAGAGATCTCCACTGAGATCACAAAAGGACTGGATATTCGTTATGCAGAGACCATGGAAGATATTCTGCAGGTGGCACTGACTGGAAAGATTCCTGAGAAGAAGTCTGGGAAAAAGAAGAAGAAAGTAGAAGATGAATAGAGTACGCTCTCATAAGCTGATCTGGCAGAGGGCTGCAAATAACAGGAGAAACGAATGGTTATAAAAAATGTAGCATTGGAAACAGTGTGCGGTATTACCAGTGTATTACCGGCGAATACGAAAATTGAGGTTGCGTTTGCAGGGAAATCCAACGTGGGAAAGTCCTCTCTGATCAATGCACTGATGAATCGTAAGTCACTGGCACGTACCAGTGCACAGCCGGGAAAGACACAGACCATTAATTTTTATAATATTAATGATGCTATGTATCTGGTGGATTTGCCAGGATACGGATATGCGAAGGTATCCCAGTCTGAGAAAGAAAAATGGGGCAAGCTGATCGAACGCTATCTGCAGAAGTCACAGATGCTCAAGGCAGTTTTCCTGCTGATCGATATCCGCCATGATCCGTCAGCTAATGACAAAATGATGTATGACTGGATTATTTACAATGGCTATGAGCCAATTATCATTGCCACCAAGCTGGATAAGATCAAACGAAGTCAGCTTCAGAAACAGGTCAAGGCGATCAAGACCGGGCTGAATATGAAGTCAGATGGAATTGTGATTCCATTTTCCGCAGAGACTAAGCAGGGACGCGAGGAGATCTGGAATCTGATTGACAGCTGGCTGGAAACTGAACAATAAAATGGATTTAAACGGACGAACACTCTAGGTTATTATCTCCAGACGCGCTGTGCTACGGTCTGGAGTACAATAACCATAGAGTGTTCTGTGCTTCTATGGCTCTGTAGTTTGAGGCATACACAGGGAGTTCGCTGACCCTGGAAAACAAGAAAAATTTGAAATTTGTGACTAGATAGTGTCGGAAGAGGAAGATATCTGGTTATGAAGAGTAAATTTTGATATAATACCATTACAATCGGAATGCTCTATATCTATAGGGTGTTTTGCCATATTAAGGAGGTTTGCAGTATGAAGCGACAGGAACAGCGGGTGGAAAATACCTGGCGTCTGGAGGATCTTTATGAGAATGAGGTGCTTTTTTCACAGGATGCGGAAAAGCTGGATACATGGATGGAGCAGTTCGCAGAACTTCAGGGAACGTTGCAAGATGGAGCAGAAGCCCTTGAAAAAGCATTGAATCTTTACGAAGAGATGAATCAGCTCTTTGAGAAGCTGTATGTGTATGCCAATCAACGAAATCATGAGGATACAGCCAATGCAAAGTATCAGAAGATGAGCGGAGAGACGCAGATCATGGCGGCGAAGATGAATCAGGTGACGTCCTGGCTGGAGCCGGAGATTCTGATGCTGGATGAAGGAACACTGAAAAATGAGGTGGATCAGGTACCGGAACTGAAAAAATATGACTGGTTTCTGAAGCAGATTATCAGAAAAAAGGCTCATATTCTGGATCCGGAGAAAGAGGAATTACTGGCAAAAGCAGGAGAACTGGCTCAGACTCCATCCAATGTGTTTGCCATGTTCAATAATGCAGATATTACATTTCCAGAGATTACAGATGAAGAGGGGGAGAAAAAGAAGCTTACCGTCGGAACCTATATTTCCTATATGGAAAGCAGGGATCGTACGCTGAGGAAGCATGCATTCAAAGCACTGTATGGAGAGTATCGGCAGTATAGTAATACGTTGTCAGCAGCTTATTATGGCAATGCAAAGCAGGCAGACTTTTTTGCAAAGGAGCATCGTTATGCCAATGCCATGGAAGAGGCGTTAGATAGTAATAGCATTCCGGTAGAAGTGTACCAGAATCTGATTGCAACTATGAAAAAACGGCTTCCGGTCATGTATCGTTATGTGGCTCTTCGAAAAAAACTGCTTGGTCTGGAAGAACTGCATATGTATGATGTTTATGTGCCAATGGTAGAAACACCGGAAAAGAAATACAGTTTTGAGGAAGCCAAAGAAATTGTGAAGCAGGCACTGGCACCGCTGGGAGAGGATTATCAGGCACTTCTGCAGGAAGGATTTGACAATCGGTGGATCGATATCTATGAGAATGAAGGAAAACGGACAGGAGCCTATTCCTGGGGAGCATACGGCACACATCCGTATGTCTTACTGAATTATCATGGCAGTCTGAATGATGTGTTCACACTGGCTCATGAAATGGGACATGCACTGCATTCCTGGCACTCGGATCACAGTCAGACATATCTGTATGCAGGATATAAGATCTTTGTAGCAGAGGTGGCTTCTACCTGTAATGAAGCACTGCTGATCTCAGATCTGTTGAAACGTTCCAGTGATCCGGTGGAACGAAAGTATCTGATCAATTATTTTCTGGATCAGTTCAAAGGAACGATGTATCGCCAGACGATGTTTGCAGAATTCGAGATGCTGACTCATGACATCGTAAGTAAAGGCGGAGTATTGACGGCAGATCAGCTGTGTGAACTGTATCTGACCTTGAATAAAAAGTATTTTGGAGAAGAAATGATCTCTGATCCGGAGATCGCATACGAGTGGGCACGAATTCCACATTTCTATACACCATTTTATGTGTACCAGTATGCTACCGGATTTGCGGCAGCGATTGCTATCAGCAGCAAGATTCTGAAGGGAGAAGAGGGAATTGTAGAAAAATACAAGCAGTTCCTGAGTGGGGGCAGCTCCATGGATCCGATCGATTTGTTAAAGCTTTGTGATGTGGACATGTCTGCCGCACAGCCGATCGAGGAAGCCCTGGATGTATTTGAAAAATATTTAAATGAATTGGAAAAAGTATATAAGACTTGCAAAGACGATAACGACTGATGTATGATGAAAAAATAATATAGAAACGCCTGACAGGTTGACTGATCAGGCAGATATAGGGATATATGGGCGAAAACAGGGATCGGGAGGAAGACGATGAATACAGTAGAGATTTTGGAACAGCTTCAGCATGATGCAAGAAAAGATGATGTATTAAGAAAGACCTTGTTGGACACTCAGACGGCGGTGGATCCACTTCGGGAATTCTGCAGTATCTGCCGCAGACTTGGATATGAACTGTATGAGATGGAAGTGGTCAATGCCGGGGAAGAATTCTATGCTTCCATGCGGCGCAGCACCAATGGTGGTGGAGAGAATTCACCGCTGCTGGACGGAGAAGATGACTTCTATGAACTGTTCATGGCCGGATTAAAATGATGGATCTAGGCATCCATTTGATCAGTTCATCATCAGCAAGACTCCGGCAGACAGCCATAAACAATAAGAATTCCTTGACAAACTGGGGACGTTTCGTTATCATGGAGCATAGAGGTTACTGTGAACAGTAGCACACAGCGAAAAGTTATGACAAAGAGGAGTATGTCTGTTATCACGCCAGAGAAGGATGTCCACAGGCTGGAAGGCACCACGTATCGAGACAGGCAGAAGGTAGCTTTGGAACTGAATGACAGAAGCCAGAGAGCGTATGGATGCAGAGTGATTCTGGATCAGAAAAGACAGAACTCTGATGGTGCGTAAGTTATTCCGGGAATTCCCGTTATAGAATGCAGAAGATACAGCAGTGCAGACAGGATACGTTTGAGATCTGCTGTGAACAAAGGTGGTACCGCGATATTGTCGCCCTTTGCATATATTTGTATGCAAGGGGCGTTTTCATATTTCAGTTGAAACCACAAGATTTGAAAGGAGCAGTTATGAGCAAAGAATTAGCGAAAACTTATGACCCAAAGGGTCTGGAAGACCGTCTTTACCAGAAATGGGTAGACAACGGATACTTCCATGCAAAAGTCAATCCAGATAAGAAACCATTTACCATTGTTATGCCGCCGCCAAATGTAACAGGTCAGCTGCATATGGGACATGCACTGGATAACACCATGCAGGACATTCTGATCCGTTATAAGAGAATGCAGGGATACGAAGCACTGTGGCAGCCGGGAACAGACCATGCAGCCATTGCCACAGAGGTGAAAGTAACCAACATGCTGAAGGAAAAAGGCATTGACAAGCATGAAATCGGAAGAGATGCTTTCATGAAATATGCATGGGAATGGAAAGAAGAATATGGCAGCCGCATCATCAACCAGTTAAAGAAGCTGGGAGCTTCCGCAGACTGGGAAAGAGAACGTTTCACCATGGATGAAGGATGTTCTGAAGCAGTAGAAGAAGTCTTTGTTAAGCTTTATAAAAAGGGTTGGATCTACAAAGGAAGCCGTATTATCAACTGGTGCCCGGTCTGCCAGACTTCTCTGTCTGATGCAGAAGTGGAGCACGAAGATCAGGACGGATTCTTCTGGCATATCAACTATCCGGTAGTGGGAGAAGAGGGACGTTTCGTGGAGATCGCTACCACCCGTCCGGAAACACTGCTGGGAGATACTGCTGTGGCAGTAAATCCGACCGATGAAAGATATACTGACATCGTTGGTAAGATGTTAAAGCTGCCGTTGACTGATCGTGAGATTCCTGTCATTGCAGATGAATACGTAGACAAAGAATTCGGAACAGGCTGTGTAAAGATCACACCGGCTCATGACCCGAATGACTTTGAAGTTGGAAAACGTCACAATCTGGCTGAGATCAATATCCTGAATGATGATGCGACCATTAACGAACTGGGTGGCAAATATGCTGGCATGGATCGTTATGAAGCAAGAAAAGCCATGGTCAAAGATCTGGATGAATTAGGTCTTCTGGTAAAAGTTGTTCCACACAGCCATGCAGTAGGAACTCATGACAGATGCCATACTACCGTAGAGCCAATGGTAAAACCACAGTGGTTTGTAAAGATGTCAGACATGGCAAAAGCTTCTATTAAAGCACTGGAAGACGGCGAGCTGACCTTCGTTCCGGAACGTTTTGATAAAACTTATTTACACTGGCTGGAAAATATCAAGGACTGGTGTATCTCCAGACAGCTGTGGTGGGGACACCGGATCCCGGCTTACTACTGTGATGACTGTGGTGAGATGGTAGTAAATAAAGGCGGCGCACCAGAAAAATGTCCGAAATGTGGATGTACACATTTTAAACAGGATGAAGATTCTCTGGATACCTGGTTTTCCTCTGCACTGTGGCCATTTTCCACACTTGGCTGGCCACACAATACACCGGAGATGAACTATTTCTATCCGACGGATGTATTGGTAACTGGATACGATATTATTTTCTTCTGGGTTATCCGTATGGTATTTTCAGGACTGGAGCAGACTGGTAAGGCACCGTTCCACCATGTACTGATTCATGGTCTGGTACGTGACTCACAGGGACGCAAGATGAGTAAGTCTCTTGGAAATGGTATTGATCCTCTGGAGGTTATTGATAAATATGGTGCAGATGCGCTGCGTCTGACACTGATGACCGGTAATGCACCAGGAAATGACATGCGTTTCTACTGGGAAAGAGTAGAATCCAGCCGTAACTTTGCCAATAAGATTTGGAACGCATCCAGATTTATCATGATGAACCTGGAAAAAGCAGAGGTGCCACAGGATATGCCGGCTGATCAGCTGACACAGGCAGATAAATGGATCTTGTCTAAGGTCAATTCACTGGCAAAAGATGTGACAGAAAACATGGATAAATTCGAACTGGGTATTGCGGTACAGAAAGTATATGATTTTATCTGGGAAGAATTCTGTGACTGGTACATTGAGATGGTAAAACCTCGTCTGTACAATGACGAAGATACTACGAAAGCTGCTGCACTGTGGACTCTGAAAACAGTACTTGGCAACGCATTAAAACTCCTTCATCCATTTATGCCATTCGTTACAGAAGAGATTTTCTGTACACTGAATCCACAGGAAGAATCCATTATGATTTCTGCATGGCCGGAATATACCGGCAGCTGGAATTTCGAAGCAGATGAGACGGCAGTAGAGACCATCAAAGAAGCAGTACGTGCGATTCGAAATGTCAGAACCGGTATGAATGTACCGCCAAGCAAGAAAGCAAAAGTATACGTTGTTTCTGAAAATGAAGCAGTTCGTAATATTTTCGAAAATGGTAAAGTCTTCTTTGCTACTCTTGGATATGCCAGTGAAGTACTGATCCAGGCAAATAAAGCAGGTATTGCAGATGATGCAGTATCCGCAGTAATCCATGAGGCAGTGATCTATATGCCATTTGCAGAACTGGTAGATATCGAAAAAGAAATCGAGCGTCTGAAGAAAGAAGAACAGCGTCTCACGAAAGAACTTGCCCGTGTAAACGGTATGCTTAGCAATGAAAAGTTCGTCAGCAAAGCACCGGCAGCCAAGATTGAAGAAGAAAAAGGCAAGCTGGCAAAATACACCGATATGATGGCACAGGTGAAAGAGAGACTGGCACAGTTGTGTAAATAGGAGGAAGGTATGTCCCTTCAGCTAATTTTAGGTAATTCCGGCAGCGGAAAATCCTATGAATTGTATAAGAACATTATAACAGCTTCGGTTCAGTCACCAGGAACAAAGTTCCTGGTGATTGTGCCGGAGCAATTTACTATGCAGACACAGAAAGAACTGGTGCGTCTGCATCCGAAAAAAGGTATTATTAATATTGACATTTTAAGTTTTCAGCGATTGGCTCACCGTATTTTTGAAGAGGTGGGAGCTGACCGCAGAACAGTACTGGAAGACACCGGAAAGACACTGATGCTGCGCAGGGCGGCAGCCAGACACCGGGACGAGCTACGGGTATTAAAAGGCAATCTGAATAAAAAAGGTTATCTGGCTCAGATTAAGTCGATGATATCCGAATTTGCCCAGTACGATATTGATCAGGAGAAGATGGAAAGAATGCTGGAGGCCGGGAAGGAACGGCCTCAGCTTTATTATAAATTAAAAGACCTGGATATTCTTTATCGTGGATTCCAGGAAGAACTGGCAGGAAAATACATTACAGCAGAAGAGACCCTGGACGCATTGTGCCAGATAGCAGACCAGTCAGAGATCCTGAAAGGCTGTGTGATTGCGCTGGATGGCTTTACCGGCTTTACCCCAATTCAGCAAAAACTTCTGAAAGAACTGCTGGTATTGGCAAAAGAAGTATATGTGACAGTGACCATAGACAGCAGAGAGGAGTTTTTCCGCATCTATGGAGAACATGAGTTGTTTTATCTGAGCAAGAAGACAATCCGCACGTTAAGCCATATGGCAGAAGAATGTGGGTGTGAGATCCTGGAACCACAGATTTTGACAGGAAAGCCGCTGCCAAGATTCCAAAACAGTCAGGAACTGGGCTTCCTGGAGAACAGGATCTTTCGAAGAAGAAAGGGAAAAGTCTGGAATCCTTCTGGAAAGAAGGAAGATATCAGTATTCATATGGCGGCCAATCCGATGCAGGAGTCTCATTATGTGGGGCGCAGCATACGAAAACTGATCCGGGAAGGCTATCGTTATCAGGAAATCGCCATTATAACCGGTGATATGGAGGTATATGGAGATATACTGCCCCATGTATTTCAGGAATATGAAATTCCGATTTTCATGGACAGCAGAAGAACAGTATCTACCAATCCCTATATTGAGCTGCTTCGTGCAGTACTGGATCTGGCGAGACAGGATGTGATGGTACCGGGAATTTTTCGTGTCCTGCGGACAGGCCTGTGTGGACTGATACCAGAAGAAGTAGATTTACTGGAAAATTATGTGCTGGCTGCCGGTATGAAAAGCCACAGCCGATGGAAGAAGCCATTTGACTGGATTCCGGATGGATTTCTTCAGGAAGATCTGGATCGTTGTGAAGAAATGCGGCAGCAGATTATGGAACCACTGGAGACTGCAAGAACAGTGCTGCGATCCGGGAAGACAACTGTATTGGAAAAGACAAAAGAACTGTATCAGCTTGGGGTACTATTTGGCATACAGCATCAGCTGGCTGAGTATGTGTCCATGTTTGAAAAAGAGGGACGACAGGATCTGCAGAAAGAGTATGACCAGGTATATCAGCTGGTGATAGATCTTTTTGATAAGATTGTGGAACTGCTGGGGAAAGAAACATTGCCTTTACAGGAGTATACGGAACTGCTGGAGACTGGATTTGAAGAACTGAGAGTAGGCATTATACCGCCAACTATGGACCGGGTTCAGATCGGCGATATAGAGCGAACACGTCTGAAAGATATCCGGGTTCTGTTTTTTATGGGATTAAATGATGGATGGGTGCCGAAAAGCGGCAGTGGCGGAGGAATTCTGTCAGAGATGGAACGGGAGACACTGGAGGCATCCAGAGTAGAACTGGCTCCCACTGCAAGAGAAGAAAGCTATATTCAAAAGTTCTATTTGTACCAGAATCTGACAAAGCCATCGGAAAAGCTGTATCTGTCTTTCTGCAAAGGAAATGCAGACGGCGCATCCATGCGGCCGTCTTATGTGATTCGAACCGTAATGCGTCTGTTCCCGGATATGACCGTAACAGATGAAGATTATGCAGATGGCATTGTGGAACGTTCTGTGACACCTGAGACTGGAATCACATTGCTGGCAGACGGGCTGCAAAAGATCCGGGAAGAATATCCATCCGGGGAATGGATGGAATTGTATCAGTGGTACCGCAGTAGCGATAAATGGCAGAAACAGGCAGAAAACCTGGTTCACGCTGCGTTTCTCAGGTTTGAAGAAAGTGGAATCAGTAAGGCAGCTGCCAGAAAGCTATATGGAGAAATGCTCAGCAACAGTGTCAGCAGACTGGAAAAGTTTGCATCCTGCGCATTTGCGCATTTCCTGCAATACGGACTGCAGCTGAAAGAACGTCAGGAATATGAATTCCATCCAGTGGATATGGGAACCATTACCCATCGAATGATTGAACTGTTTTCCAGAAAAGTGGAACAGGAAGAAGGCGGATGGGAAGGAATGACGGAAGAAGTCCGTGACCGGATTATGGATGAGTGCGTGGATCAGGCAGCAGAAGAATATGGGCATCAGATTTTGCATAGCAGTGCCAGAAATGAATTTATGATCGAACGGCTCAGACGAATACTGAGAAGGACAGCCTGGGCTCTGCAGAAACAGATCCTGGCAGGACAGTTCCGGCCGGCAGGCATAGAAGTCTCTTTTTCTCAGGTAGCAGATCTGGATGCTGTAAATCTGGCGCTGTCAGATGAAGAAAAAATGAGACTGAAGGGGAAAATTGACCGGATTGATGTCTGTGAAAAAGAGCAGGAAGTCTATATTAAAGTGATCGATTATAAGTCTGGGAACAAATCCTTTGATCTGGTGGCACTGTATTATGGTTTGCAGCTGCAGCTGGTGGTATATTTAAATGCTGCAATGGAAATGGAACAACGGATTCACCGTGATAAAGAGATCGTTCCAGCCGGAATTTTCTATTACCATGTAAAAGATCCGATGCTGACCGGAAAGGAAACAGCCAGTCCGGAGCAGATCCGGCAGGAAATCCTGAAAGAACTGAAGGTGAGCGGTCTGGTAAATGAGGAGCCAAAGGTATACCGGGAAATGGATCAGTATTTCTCTGGCAGTTCTGACCTGATACCAGTGGCAGAAAATAAAGATGGAAGTCTGTCAAAACGGTCAAAAACAGTGAAAAAAGAACAGTTTCATATACTCTCAGATTTTGTACAGGAAAAGATGAAAGAACTGGGAAGACGGATGCTGGACGGAGAGATTGTAGCAGTTCCTTTTGAGAGAAAAACGCAGACCGGCTGTGATTACTGTATTTATCGTTCTATTTGCAGAATGGATAAAAAAATGCCGGGTACACATTACCACAGGTTAAAGGAATATTCCGAAGAAATGATATGGAAACAGATGGAGAGTCAGAAAAATGGGAACGAACTGGACCAGTGAACAGAAATTAGTCATTGATTTAAGAGACTGCAATATTTTGGTTTCGGCAGCAGCAGGATCCGGAAAAACAGCAGTATTGGTGGAACGGATTCTGGAATTGCTGATGGATGAACAGCATCCGGCAGAGATTGACCGGATGCTGATTGTAACATTTACCAATGCAGCAGCAGGAGAGATGCGGGACCGTATCAGGGAACGTCTGGAAGAACAGGCGGAAGCAGAGGAGGATCCGGGTATGCAGGAACATCTGCAGCGTCAGATAGCCCTGCTTCCGAATGCACAGATTTCAACGATCCACAGCTTTTGTCAGTATGTGATCCGTAATTATTTTCATACAATTGACCTGGATCCGGATTTTCGCATTGCAGATGACGGAGAGCAGAAGCTTTTGCAAAGCGATGTACTGGCTCAGCTGCTGGAAGAAAAATACGCAGAAAAAACAGAGGCATTTCTTCATATGGTGGAGTGTGTGGCAACGGGAAGAAGTGATCAGGTACTGGATGAGACGATCCTGCAGCTTTACCAGTTTTCCATGAGTTTTCCATGGCCAGAGGAATGGCTGGAAGCGTGTTGCAGTGCCTATGAAGCAGAAAGCGTGCAGCAGTTTTTTCAGATGGACTGGATCAGAAAGCTGGTTGAGATCCTGAATGTGCAGCAACAGGATATGCTTCATATGGCACAGAGGGCTCTGGAGATCTGCCATCAGGCAGAGGGACCATATATGTATGAGAGTGCTATCGAAGATGACCTTGCGCAGCTGGAACTGCTGACTGGAATTTGGGACTATCAGGAATATAGCAGTGCAATCAATAGAATTCAAAAATGGAAAACACTCTCTTCCAAAAAAGATGAACAGGTAGATCCGCAACTCAGAGATAAGGTGAAAAATCTTCGGGATGAGTATAAGAAAAATATAGGGAAACTGAAAGAAACCTATTTTTATACCACACCGGAGCAGATCTACCGGCAGATGAGGGCCTGTGCACCGATGATGGAACAGCTGCTGGATCTGACGACGGAGTTCTCCAGAAGATATGAAGAAGAAAAACGAAGAAGGAATCTCTGCGATTTCCATGATCTGGAGCATCTGGCGTTGAAGATTCTGGTGGAAAGAAAAGACGGGAACAGTCAGCGTACCCAGGCAGCCAGGGATCTTGCAGATTACTTTCAGCAGATCATGATCGATGAATATCAGGACAGCAACCTGGTACAGGAGATGATTCTTACCAGTATTTCCGGGGAATCGGACGGAAGGTACAACCTGTTTATGGTGGGAGATGTGAAACAGAGTATTTATCGTTTCCGGCTGGCCCGGCCAGAGCTGTTCATGGAGAAATATGCAACCTATTCTCTGACAGAAGGGCATCACCGACGTGTGGATCTTCATAAGAACTTCCGAAGCAGACATCAGGTGCTGGACAGCGTAAATGGAATTTTTGAAAAGATCATGGATACGGATCTGGGAAAAGTGGCATATGATGATGCGGCAAGACTCTACCCGGGAGCAGTTTTTGAATTGGGACCGGAAGAAAAAAATTTTTCCTCTGAATTGCTGCTGCTGGATCTACAGGAGGAAGAAGGAGAAGAATCAGAAGAAACAGCACGGGAGCTGGAAGCGCGGATGATTGGAAACCGGATACTGGAGCTGGCAGGAAATCAGCCAGTCTGGGATAAAACGATAAAATCCTACCGCCCGGCTCAGTTTGGTGATATCGTGATTTTACTGCGTACCATTACCGGGTGGGCAGAGGATTTTGCAAAAATATTGGGAAAAATGGGAATACCGGTATTTGCCGGAGCAAGAAACGGATATTTTTCTGCTCCGGAGGTTCAGACAATGCTGGCACTTCTGACCATTATCGACAATCCGTGTCAGGATATTCCATTAACTGCAGTTCTGTATTCTCCTATTGGAGGACTGACGGCAGAACAGCTGGCAGAATTGAAAAGCAGCAGTCAGGGGAAACCATTCTGGCAGGTTTGCCAGGAAGCAGATGAATTACAGCCATTTTTTGCTATGCTGAAACGGTTCCGAAAAAAAGCGGTGTATACACCAATGCAGGAACTGTTGTGGGAACTGCTGGATGAAACTGGATATCTGTCCTATGTATCGGCCATGCCTGCAGGAAAGCAGAGAAAGGCAAACCTGGAAATGCTGTTGGAAAAAGCAACTTTATACGAGGCAGGAAGCTATCATGGGCTGTATCATTTTGTGCGTTACATGGATAATCTGCGTAAATATGAAGTGGACTTTGGCGAGGCACCAATCGGCGGGGAAGAAGCTCATATGGTACGGATCATGAGCATTCATAAAAGTAAGGGACTGGAATTCCCAATTGTATTTGCAGCCGGTATGGGGAAGAATCTGAACCAGAGTGATGCACAGAGCGCATTTGTCACCCATATGGATCTGGGAATCGGGTGTGATGTTACAGATCCGGTTCTACGTGTCAGTGGAAGTACATTGTTTAAGAATTTTATCAAGATGCAGATTCGTAACGAGAATCTGGGAGAAGAAATGAGGGTGCTGTATGTGGCACTTACCAGAGCAAAAGAAAAACTGATTGTGACCTGTGGGACAGAAAATCTGGATAAAAAGCTGGAAAAATGGGAAGGAAGAATACAGGGAGAGCAGAAAAAACTTTCCTATACCGACCGGATACAGGCAAAGTCAGACTGTGACTGGATCATGCCGGTCCTTTTGACAAAAGAAGGACAGAGTATACAGATACAGCGTTATCAGGTGGCGGATCTTCTGGAGCAGGAAGCACAGCGGCAGACGGAGTATCTGATTCAGGAACAGGAACTGCTGCAGTTCCCTGAAAGTACACATCCTGACCCGGCGGCCTGGAAGCAGCTGGAAGAACAGCTGACCTTCCGGTATCCATATGAAGCAACCTCACAGATTCCGAGTAAGGTCAGTGTCTCAGAGGTGAAAAAAAGAAGTATGGAAGAACTTCTGGAGGAGAGCCAAATACTGTATGAACCGGGAGAAGAAAAAGAAAAACCAGATCAGGAAGAGGTGATCGTGCCGCATTTCCTGCAGGAAGAGACGGCGCTTACCGGCGCAGGACGCGGAACCATTTATCATAAGATTATGGAAAATATTGATCTGGGACATACGGTGCAGGAGGAACTGAACCGCATGACGGAAAAAGGAATTCTGACGGAAAAAGAGTTGGAATGTGTGAATACAGAGAAATTGGTACGGTTTCACAAGTCGAAGCTTGGACGCCGTATGGCGCAGGCACAGAAAAAGGGATGTCTGTATCGGGAGCAGCAGTTTGTGATGGAGATATCAGCTGCAGATATCCATCCAGAATGGGATGCCGGAGAAAGGATTCTGATGCAGGGAATCATAGATGCCTATTTTATAGAAGAAAATCAGATTGTGCTGGTGGATTACAAGACAGATTTTGTGAAATTTCAAGAAGCCTCTTCCCTCTATGAAAAATATAGGGTACAATTAGGCTGTTATAAAAACGCATTAGAAACGCTGACGGATTATCCGGTAAAAGAGATACTGATTTATTCCTTCTGCCTGGACCGTGAGCTGACAGGAAGTGAAAAGAATGGAAACATATGTAAAAAAACTGATGCATAATCAGGGAATCCGCTATATCTTTTTTGGCGGCTGTACCACAATGGTGAATCTGGTAAGTTACTGGATCTTCCGTAACCTGATTCACATAGACGTAACCAGGGCGAATTTTTTCGCAATTGCCCTGTCAATTTTATTTGCCTATGTGGTAAACAAACAGTTTGTATTTGAAAGCAAAACGACTGGTTATCTGGCACTGCTGAAGGAGATGGGACAGTTCATCGGTATGCGGCTGCTCACCATGTTCATAGAGATCTTTGGAGTGGTCATGTTCTGCTGCGTGTGGAATATGCAGGATATGATCGCAAAGCTGATTATTCAGGTAGTGGTACTGGTATTGAATTTTGTATTCAGTAAGCTGATTGTGTTTAGAACAGTGGATGCTGTTTTCACACGGGAAGAATTGCAGCAGAAAAAAGTGAGAAAATGGTGTGCCGGACTGGGATTTGCGATTCCGGCGCTGACCGTTTTGATTGCTTATATTGTGAATGGGGTTTATCCATTTGGAGATCATGGGGGACTGATCATTGACTCGCTGCACCAGTATCTTCCGTTCTTTACGGATTTTCATGATAAGCTGGTGAACAGCCAGTCCCTGACCTGGTCTTTTGGAGGCGGTCTGGGATACAATATGTGGGCAGTCTTTGCGTATTATCTGGCCAGTCCTTTGAATCTTCTGATTACAGCCGTTTCATCTGAACATGTGATGGATTTTATGGCATATCTGATTCTGCTGAAGATTGCGCTGACCGGAGGCATTTTTGGATGGTATCTGTCTCAGAGAGAGGGGGATCAGGACTATTTCCCAGTTGCGTTTGCCTGCATGTATGCGCTTTCTGCATTCATGATCGGATATTACTTTAATGTGATGTGGCTGGACAGCATTATGGTGCTGCCGCTGGTGATGCTGGGTATCGAGAAGATTGTGGCAGGAGAGAAGGGAAGTATGTATGCCCTGGCACTGCTTTATGGACTTTATTGCAATTATTATATTGGCTATATGCTCTGTCTGTTTGCCTGCCTGTATTTCCTGGTATTGTGGATTGGAGCCAAGAAGTTTGAGGTGAAGAAGTTTCTGGGAACAGGTGTGAAATTTACCTGGTTTTCATTGCTGGCAGGGGGAATGGCAGCAATGGTTTTGCTGCCGGCTTACCTGAATCTGGGGATTACCGAATCAGCTGACAGCAGTTTCCCGGATAAGATTAAGTTTTACACAGATGGAATTGCCCAGATGACTGGACATTTTGCACTGGTGGAACCGATTAATATCTATGATGACCAGTCTGGGGTTAATATTTATTGTGGTGTGATTGTGCTGATTCTGGTAGTACTTTATCTGCTGGATCAGGAGCTGCGTCTTTCTGAGCGGGTAGCGAAGCTGTTGCTGCTGGGACTGCTGGCACTGAGTATGAACTTTAATATGCTGAATTATATCTGGCATGGATTTCATGTGCAGAATGGTCTGCCAAACCGGTTTGCTTTTCTGTATATAGCACTTTTGCTGACCATGGGATTTGATGCCATACGGCACATCAGGAAGATGAAGGCATGGAAGATTATGCTGTCCTGGCTGGCCGCTATTCTCTTTACAGCATATTGTATGGTGGCACAGGAGGGTGAGCGGGAATGGTATGTTTATATGGTTACCCTGCTTTTGCTGGTACTGTATGGCATTCTGCTTCTCTGGTACCACGAAAGTGAACGAAGAACCCATCTGGCAAAATGTGTGCTGACCAGCGTGCTGGCAGCAGAGATGGCGGTTACCGGAATCTATGGTATCTGTATGAATGGAACCGTGGGACGGAGCACTTATGTGGATGAACAGATTGCTTATAAGAAGCTGGTCGGTGAATATGATCAGACAGATGATTTTTACCGCAGCGAGATTGACAGTCAGAGAATGCGAAATGAAAATATGTTCATGGGAGCAAATGGTGTGGTGCTGTTTTCTTCTACCATGCCGGAAGCAACTGTGAATCTGTGCCGGAGCATTGGCATGGAGGCCAGAACAAATAAAGATGGATATAATGGCATGACAAAGCTGTTCAATGATGTCTTTGGTGTGCGATATCTGGTATCCAGAAAAGGATCGGATACACTGTACCAGATGACACAGGAAGGCTATGAAGAACCTCTCTATCTGTATAAGAATAACCAGGCACTGTCACTGGGATTCATGGTGTCATCTGAGATCAGGAACTGGAACATTTACAGTAACCAGACAGCAATGGAGATTCAGGCTCAGTTTGCACAGCTGGCGACTGGGGTACCGTTTGCGTATACACTGAGAGAAGCCTATTCACTGGAAGAGGGACCGACTTATATCATCCGTCTCCACCCGGGAGAACAGACGTATATTGAATTCACAGAAAATGTGAAGAGCGTGACGATCAAGACGCCACAGAGTGAAAAGACTGTGAATAATTATACAAAGAATCTGTTTAATCTGGGTACTGTAACAGAAGAGGGAGAGAACAGCAAGGCGAATATTACAATTACGTATAAAGATAACCAGAGCAGTCCGGTACCGGTAAGAGTATATACCTGCAGTGATGAGGAGTATCAGGAGGTTTATCAGAAGCTGGCAGCCAATCAGATGGAGCATGTGGTGGAAGAAGGCAACCATGTCAGTGGAGAAATTCAGGTGGATCAGGCAGGTACATTGTTGCTGACGATTCCATATGATGAAGGATGGACCGTGAAGGTAGATGGGGAGAATGTATCCACCTATCGTGTGGGAGATGCACTGACCGGGGTAGATCTGACAGAAGGAAGCCATCAGATTGAGATGAATTTCACCCCATCCGGACTGGATGTGGGCAGTCTGATCAGTATCGTGTGCATCGCACTTTTTCTGTTTAGTGCAATGCTGGAGCAATACAGCCAGAAAAAGAAAGAACAGAAAAAACAGGAAGAGACAGAAGGAGAGACAGAAAATGAAGCTTACATTTTCGGATAAAACGGAAATGTTCGGAGAGGGCATTTTTGCGTTATTAAATGAGAAGAAAAACGAAATGGTAAAAGAAGGAAAGAAGATTTACAATCTTTCGGTTGGAACGCCAGATTTTGAGCCTCCTGAGCATATCAGGAAAGCGGTGGCAGAAGCGGCATTAAAACCGGAAAATTATAAATATTCCCTGACAGATCTGCCGGAGCTGACAGAAGCTATGCAGAGCTTTTATCAGAAACGATTTGGAGTACAGCTGGAAAAAAATGAAATTATGTCCATGAATGGATCCCAGGAGGGAATGACACATTTTGCCTGGGCACTTTGCAATCCTGGTGATGTGGTACTGGTGCCAAATCCTGGATATCCGATTTTTAAGATCGGACCAGAACTGTGCGATGCAGTGACAGTGGAATATCCATTGTATGAAAAGAATAATTTCCTTCCAAAGCTGGAAGATATTCCAGAAGAAACAGCCAGAAAAGCAAGATTTATGGTGGTGAGTTATCCGTCCAATCCAGTATGCTCAGCAGCAGATGACTGCTTCTATCAGGAGCTGATTGCGTTTGCAAAAAAATATGATATTATGATACTTCATGATAACGCTTATTCTGATATCGTGTTTGATGGAAAAAAAGGTGGTTCTTTCCTGCAGTATGAAGGCGCAAAGGAAGTAGGAGTGGAATTTTATTCCCTGTCCAAGTCTTTTAACTATACCGGTGCAAGAGTGTCATTCTGTGTGGGAAATGCACAGATTGTGGAGAAATTCAGGACGATCCGTTCACAGATTGATTACGGAATTTTCTATCCGGTTCAGTATGGAGCAATTGCCGCACTGACTGGTCCACAGGACAGTGTTGCAGAGCAGTGTAAAAAATACGAAAGAAGAAGCCGTACTTTGTGCAGAGGATTATCACAGATCGGATGGAAAGTGAAAGATACACAGGGTACGATGTTTGTGTGGGCACCATTGCCGGAAGGCTTCCACAATTCCAACGAATTCTGTATGGAATTGATGGAAAAAAGTGGCGTAATCTGTACACCAGGCAGCAGTTTTGGAAGTCTGGGAGAAGGATATGTACGTTTTGCGCTGGTTCTGCCGGAGAAAGAACTCCAGGCAGCTGTGGAAAGTATTCGTAAGAGTGGAATCCTGAATTGAAAGGGGAACAGTGTGAAACAGGAATTTTATGAGAAATTAAGCAAGATAGTGAGAAAGGAACAGATTCTGGAGGAAGAACCGATGAAGAAGCATACGACGTTTCGCATCGGTGGTCCGGCAGAGTATCTGATCCTTCCGCAGACTACAGAAGAGATTGCAGATGTGATAAAGCTCTGCAGACAGGAAGAGATACCATGGTATATCGTGGGAAATGGCAGCAATCTGCTGGTAGCTGATGAAGGAGTACGTGGTGTTGTGATTCAGCTGCTGCGTAATTTTAATCAAATTCAGGTGGAGGGCTGTCAGATCCGTATGCAGGCAGGAGCACAGAACGCTGCAGTGGCAAAGCGTGCACTGGATGCATCATTGACTGGATTTGAATTTGCAGCGGGAATTCCGGGAACTATCGGTGGTGCAGTGGTGATGAATGCAGGTGCCTATGGTGGAGAAATGAAGGATATTCTGAAAGAAGTAACGGTACTGGATCCAAATGGAATGATCAGAACGATTCCGGCAGAAGAACTGGAACTGGGATATCGTACCAGTATCATTGCCAGAAAAGGCTATGTGGTTCTGGAAGCCGTGATTGTATTAAAGACAGGCACTCCAAAAGAAATCAAGGCTGCGATGGATGAGCTGAAAGAAAAGAGAGTCACGAAGCAGCCATTGGAATATCCGAGTGCAGGAAGTACTTTTAAGAGACCGGAAGGCTATTTTGCAGGCAAACTGATTATGGATGCCGGCCTGCGGGGATTTTCTGTGGGAGGTGCACAGATTTCAGAAAAACATTGTGGATTTGTGATCAACAAAGGCAATGCGACAGCTAAAGATGTCACAGAGTTAATGGATGAGACGAAAAAAATTGTGATGGAGAAGTTTGGAGTTGCTCTGGAACCAGAGGTAAAACGGTTGGGGCAGTTCTGATCCTGTCAGGAAAGAGAAGAGCACATGAGATTTGTAATTGTAACGGGAATGTCGGGAGCGGGAAGATCGACAGCCCTGAAGATACTGGAGGACTGTGGATATTATTGCGCAGATAATCTGCCGATTTCCCTTTTGCCGATGTTTGCGCAGTTGATGAATGACAACCCGGATATTACCAAAGCTGCGGTTGGAATTGATATACGAAATGGAAAAGAACTGGATAAGATGGATGGCCAGCTGTCAGATATGAAGGCAGCTGGTTTCCAGTATGAGATCCTGTTTATGGATGCATCAGATAAGACACTGATCAAACGTTATAAAGAAACCAGACGTCAGCATCCGATGGCCGTGGATGGCCGGGTAGAGACGGGACTGAAGGAAGAACGGGCGAAGCTGGCGTTTCTGAAGAAAGAAGCGGATTATATTATGGATACCAGCCAGCTCCTGGTCCGGGAACTGGTTCAGAATATGGATGAGATCTTTCAGCAGAACCGGGAATTTAAAAATATGGTAGTGACAGTGCTGTCCTTTGGATTCAAAAATGGAATTCCGTCAGATGCAGATCTGGTATTTGATGTGCGTTTCCTTCCGAATCCTTATTATGTAGATGAACTAAAGACAAAGACTGGAAATGATAAAGAGGTACAGGAATTTGTCATGAACTGTACGCAGGCAGGAGTATTCCTGGATAAGCTGAGTGATATGGTACAGTTTCTGATACCTAATTATGTAATAGAAGGAAAAAATCAGCTGGTGGTGGCGATTGGATGTACCGGAGGAAAACACCGGTCAGTGACCATTGCCAATAAGCTGTATGAGATACTGAAAGAGGATCGGGAATACAAAGTAAAGATTGAACACAGAGATATTGAAAAGGGAAGGTAAAGGAGCCGTTATGTCGTTTTCCGGAACTGTGAAAGAAGAGCTGGCCAGACAGAAGCTGGGGGCCAGACACTGCCAGATTGCGGAGATCACAGCCATCATCAGTATGTGCGGAGGGATCTCTGTATCGAAAAATGACAGGTTTTTATTGAAAATTCAGACAGAGAATCTGTTTGTGGCAAGAAAGTACTTTACATTATTGCAAAAAACATTTAATATAGAAGTTGAACTTTCTATCAGACAGCATCATGGCAGCAAAAACGGTCGGATGTATCATTTGTATGTAAAAAAACAGGAAGATGTACTACAGATTTTACGCGCTACCGGGCTGATGAAGCCAGATGGAGAAAGTTATATGGATCTGGCAGATGACTTTGAACTGGCGGACAGTGAACTGATTCGAAGAACATGCTGCAAGAGAGCTTTTTTAAGAGGAGCTTTTCTGGTAACAGGGTCTGTCAGCAACCCTGAGAAGTTTTATCATCTGGAGTTTGCCTGTGCATCCGAGTACCGGGCAAGACAGATACAGCAGGTGTTGCATTCCTTTCAGATTGATGCCCGTATGGTACAGCGGAAGAAGTATCATGTGGTTTATATCAAAGAGGGGGATGGAATCGTGGATGTGCTGAATATTATGGAAGCACATCAGGCTCTGATGGAACTGGAAAATATCCGTATATTAAAAGATATGAGAAATTCACTGAACCGTAAGGTCAATTGTGAGACAGCAAATATTTACAAGACGGTAAATGCAGCGGTGAAGCAGATAGAGGATATTCGATATATCCGGGATACAATTGGCTTTGGGGAATTGTCCGAGGGGCTGGCAGATATGGCGGAAGTCAGACTGGCCAATCCGGACGCCACACTGAAAGAATTAGGAATGTTATTGAACCCACAAGTGGGAAAGTCTGGTGTGAACCACCGCTTAAGAAAATTAAGCGAAATAGCGGATGGACTGAGAGGCTGTAAGGAGGAGAAGCATTATGATTAAAAAATCTATCAAAATCGAGTTGCCTAGTGGTTTGGAGGCACGTCCTGTTGCATTACTTGTACAGGTGGCAAGTCAATATGAGAGCAAGATTCACGTGGAAGTGGAACAGAAGCGTGTGAATGCAAAAAGCATCATGGGAATGATGACACTGGGACTGGAAGCAGGAGAAGAGATCATGGTAGAGGCAGATGGCACAGATGAGGCAGTTGCGATTGAAGATATTGAAAAATATCTGAGCACACACTAACAGGAATAACGATTTGAGGCACATTTCAGAAAAAGAAAAGTGCCTCAAAATTTTTTTAAAAAAGTTATTGACAAATAAAGATATATCATGTATAGTATTATTTGTCGCTGAGGTGAGCGACAACATAAGAAATGCGCGAGTGGCTCAGTTGGTGGAGCGCGACCTTGCCAAGGTCGAGGCCGCGGGTTCGAGTCCCGTCTCGCGCTCTTTTTATTTTCACAAAGAGAAAGGGTTATCCGATGGATAGCCCTTTCTTTTTGTGAAAGAAGAGCCCAAGAGGGCTCTTCCAACGTTCGAGGTCTCGGAGGACCTAAAGTCCTCCTCGGTCGGCGCTGAGCATTGGTCCACTGGACCAATAGCGCCGTCTCGCGCTAAAAAATTGTATTCGTTGGACGGAAAAGGCTTTGTGATATATCCTATTGACATAGTAGGAATATGGTGTTAATATCCTTTTATATGGTAGCGTATTAAAGAAGTGGACTGAATGAAAATCAAGTTTAACTTTATTATCATACTATATCATAATATAAGAAAGGAAATGTGAAGAATTTCATAAGGTTAAGAGGCTATGAACTGGGAATTTATTATGAAATATCTGCCGCTTTACGAGAAAGCAGCGGTGCTCACAGTGCGGATCGGCGTGATGGGTGTGGTGATTGCCATCATAGTTGGTCTGATCTGTGCGGCAATTCAATATTATAAGATACCAGTACTGAAACACATTGTTGGAATCTACATAGAGCTGAGCAGAAATACACCGCTCCTGGTGCAGCTGTTTTTTATCTATTATGGATTACCGAAGATCGGTATTCGTACACAGGCGGATATCTGTGGTGTGGCAGGACTGGCGTTTTTAGGTGGAAGTTATATGGCGGAAGCGTTCCGAAGCGGTCTGGAGGCCATTGAGCCGATTCAGGCGGAGAGTGCCATGAGCCTTGGTATGAATCGCTATCAGATGATGCGGTATGTGATTTTGCCGCAGGCGATGTCCATCAGTATTCCAGCATTTATTGCTAATGTGATCTTTTTACTGAAAGAGACCAGTGTATTTAGTGCGATTAGTTTGATGGATCTGATGTTTACAGCAAAAGACCTGATTGGAATGTATTATAAGACAACGGAGAGTCTGTTCCTGCTGGTGGTATTTTATCTGATTATTCTGCTCCCGGTATCGATTGTGGGCAGCATTCTGGAAAGGAGGCTGCGTTATGCCGGATTTGGGGCTTGAAGTATTATTAAAAGGAAAAAATATGATCCGACTGATCGGAGGACTTGGCGTAGCTCTGCGAATCAGCCTGATCTCAGTTCTGGTCAGCATTCCGCTGGGAATTTTGCTGGGAGCGCTGATGAACTGGAAGAATCCGATCACGAAAGCTATTTTACGTGTGTATCTGGAGTTTATCCGGATTATGCCGCAGATGGTGCTGCTGTTTCTGGTTTATTTTGGAAGTACCAGAGCATTTGGATGGGAACTGTCCGGTGAAACAGCATCCATTATCGTGTTTATTTTATGGGGAACAGCGGAAATGAGTGACCTGGTAAGAGGAGCACTCTCCAGCATTCCAAAGCATCAGTATGAGAGCAGTGAGGCGCTGGGTTTAAGCAAAGTGCAGACCTATTGGTATATTATTATTCCACAGACGCTGCGCAGACTGATCCCGTTGTCTATAAATCTGATTACCCGTATGATCAAGACTACCAGTCTGATACTGATGATCGGTGTGGTGGAAGTATTGAAGGTGGCACAGCAGATCATTGAAGCAAACCGTATGTCCAGTCCAAATGCTGCTTTTGGCATTTATCTGGCAGTATTTCTCTTATATTTTCTGGCTTGCTGGCCAATCAGCCTGCTGGCCAAATATCTGGAAAAGAGGTGGAAGTAAACGATGGCAGAAGAATTGCTGAAAATAGAGCATCTGACAAAAAAATTTGAAGATAATATGATTCTGGACGATGTGAGTCTGACTGTTCACAGAGGAGAAGTGATCGTAGTAGTAGGACCGAGTGGTTGTGGAAAAAGTACGATGCTGCGGTGTATCAATGCCCTGGAACCGACACAGGGAGGCTCCATCGAGATTGAGGGACAGCAGATTAGTCAGTCGTCAAAAAATCTGACTCAGCTTCGGCAGAAAATTGGTATGGTATTCCAGAGTTATGAGCTGTTTCCGCATCTTACCGTGTTGAATAATATCCTTCTGGCACCTGCTAAAGTACAGAAGAGAGACAAAGAAGAAGTAAAGAAAGAAGCACTGGAACTTCTGGAGCGTGTAGGACTAAAAGATAAAGCCGACAGTTTCCCACGTCAGTTGTCTGGAGGTCAGAAACAGCGTGTGGCTATTGTACGTGCTCTCTGTATGCATCCTGAGATCCTGCTTTTTGATGAAGTAACGGCAGCACTGGATCCAGAAATGGTACGTGAAGTATTGGATGTTATGCTTCAGCTGGCTGAGCAGGGAAAAACTATGCTCATTGTTACTCACGAGATGCAGTTTGCCCGTGCTATCGCAGACCGTGTTATTTTCCTGGAGGGTGGAAAAATTGTGGAGGATTCTGATCCGGAGATATTTTTTGACCATCCGAAGACAGGAAGGGCAAAACAGTTTCTGAACGTTTTCACATTCGAACATGTAAAACATAAGACGATAAAGAAAGATTAGTTCCTGACACCCGCCTGGTAGAGCGGGTGTTTTTATCATATAGAGCTATAGTTTAAATTTATAGCCAGTTATTATAAAAAAATGATTGACATATTTAACCTAGTAGTTTAGTATGTTATTAACATAAAGCAATGTAGATTTGGAAAAAACATTCTGATCAAACTTGCTTGAGAACTAAATAAATATCATAAAAGAGGAGAACAGTATCATGAAAAAATCAATCGTATTTGCAGCAACTCTTGCATTATCCACTTTATTTGCAACCTCAGCGTTTGCAGCAGACGGATTCCGTACACTGGATGAAATCAAAGAGGACGGAACTATTAACATCGGTGTTTTCTCCGATAAGAACCCATTTGGTTATGTAGACGAGAATGGAGACTATCAGGGATATGATGTTTATTTCGCAAACCGTCTGGGTGAGGATCTTGGAGTAGATGTGAACTTTGTTTCCACAGAAGCAGCAAACCGTATCGAGTATCTTCAGACTGGAAAAGTGGATGTGATTCTGGCTAACTTTACTGTAACACCAGAACGTGCAGAAGAAGTAGACTTTGCTCTTCCATATATGAACGTAGCACTTGGAGTTGTTTCACCAGATTCCAATGTGATTGAAACACTGGATGACTGGAATCCAGATGACCAGATGATCGTTATCTCCGGAACGACAGCAGAAACTTATCTGGTTGAGAACTATCCGGATATCCCATTACAGAAATATGATTCTTATGCAACAGCCAAGAATGCACTGGAAAATGGAAATGGTGTAGCATGGGCAAATGATAACACAGAAGTGATTGCATTCGCAAAACAGAATGAAGGTTATACAGTAGGTATTCCATCGCTGGGAAGTGCTGATACCATTGCACCAGCAGTTACCAAAGGAAATGATACACTGCTTGACTGGATCAATGATGAGATCAAGACTCTTGGAGAAGAAAAATTCTTCCATGCAGATTATGAAGCTACGCTGCTTGATACTTATGGCGCAGACTATGAAGATGAACTGGTTGTTGAAGGTGGCGTAACAGCAACAGATGCAGAAGCAGAGAGCGAGAGTGAAACTGCTGCAGCAGATGAGACAGAAGCTGAAAGTGAAACAGCAGCAGAAACAGAGACAGAATCTGAAACAGCAGCATAAGGAATACTAACATAAGAAATAGCACATAAAAGTGAAAGAAGTGCGGGAGCGTATGACAAAAGCCATAAGATCCCGCATTTTCTTTGTCCGGAATATGGACAGTGCAGAAATCAGGGAGAGAGATCAGAGGGAATTGAGACAAGCGATACAAGGAGGCAAAGAAAAAATGAGAAAGAAAATGATCTATACAATGATGATAACAGGTGTGCTGGCGATAAATCTGACCGGATGCGGGAGTAAAACAGAAAAGCAGGAAGTGACGGCAACAGAGACAGAAATAACACCGGAAAATGACAATGTGCAGAATGAAAGTGAAGATGCTGTGGAAGCAACTTTGGCGGATGGGAACCTGCAGGTTGCGCAGACTTCTCTGGGAGATCAGGTAGCATTTATTGACTATGATTCCAATGGCACTGCCATGCAGGTCATGTTATACAAGGATGCAGATGGAACAGTACATGGAGCGCTGAATACCTGTCAGGTGTGTGCAGGTTCGCCATATGCTTATTTTGAACAGGAAGGAAACGAAGTTGTATGCCAGAACTGTGGCAATCATTTTGCAGTAGAGGCTATCGGTGATGTACATGGTGGCTGCAATCCGGTACCACTGGAGCTTTCAGAAGATGGAGATCAGGTACTGATAGAGACGGCATCTCTTGATGAACAGGCGGATGCTTTTGCCAATTGGAAAAAGGGAATCTAAATATGGATGTAACAACAAAATTTTATGTCAGAGATATGATGTGCAGACAGTGTGAAAAGACACTGGAACATGCAGTTGGCAAAGTAGCTGGTGTGAAATCTGTGAAAGCAGATTATGGAAAAGGATTACTGACAGTTATATATGAAAATGGAATCTGTGCTCCGAATCAGATTGAACAGGCGGTAACTGCTTCTGGGTATCAAAACGGCAAGAAGGCTGGTCAAAAATGGAAAAAGTGGCTGTTGGTGGCAGGAATTCTTATGGCGTTTCTGGTGGGAGAGCGAATGGGGATTATGACTGTTTTTGCTTCTTTCCCACGAGCAGAAGAAGGCGTAGGCTATGTGGCGCTTTGTCTGACCGGACTATTGACTTCTGTACATTGTATGGCCATGTGTGGGGGATTAAGCCTGTCCCAGAGTATGAAGCGCGGAGAACAGAGCAGCTGGAGAAACAGTGTGTTATACAATATGGGACGGGTGTGCAGTTATACCCTGACAGGAGCGCTTCTCGGAGCACTTGGCAGTGTAGTCTCAATTTCTGTAGAGGTACGGGCCGGTATCGGATTATTTGCCGGAATCTGTATGCTGCTGATGGCGTTGAATATGCTGGATCTGCTGCCGTTTTTGCGTAAGATTCATATTCCGTGTCCAAAAAGGATTCAGTCAGGATCGGCTTTTTGGGTTGGTCTGTGTAATGGTCTGATGCCATGCGGTCCGCTGCAGGCCATGCAGCTGGTAGCGGTAGCCTCTGGAAGCGTGGCAGCAGGAGCATTGTCGATGTTCTTCTTTGCAATTGGAACAGTACCATTGATGCTGTTATTTGGACTGGCTGCAGGTACGTTATTGCAAAAATGGCGATCTAAGATGCTGCTGGCCGGGAGCTGCCTGATTTTACTTTTTTCCGTCTATATGATTCAGAATAACAGTGCGCTGCTGGGATTTGGTGTGCCGTTAGCAGGTGGCAGCACAGGAATTCAGGCAGAAAAAAATGAGGATGTACAGTATGTGACCACGACATTAAAGCCAAACGGATATGAAGATATTACCGTAAAAGCAGGGATCCCGGTGGAATGGATCATTGAAGCAGAGGCGAGCAGTCTGAACGGATGCAATAACGAAATTCGCATACCGGAGTATGATCTGGATATAAAGCTGAAACCGGGAGAAAACAAAATCACATTCCTGCCAGAACAGCCGGGGGACTATATCTACAGCTGTTGGATGGGTATGCTCAGAGCAACGATACATGTAACGGAATAGAAAAAAGTACAGAACAAACATTCGATTTGTTCTGTACTTTTTTTATAATGAATGATATACTTGACAGGTAGCAAAAATAAGAGTAAACAGATTAGATTCAATCAGGAGTATTCATATGGATCATTTTGAATTGGTTTCTGAATATCAGCCAACCGGAGACCAGCCACAGGCGATTGCGGAACTGGTGAAGGGCTTTCAGGAAGGCAATCAGTGTGAGACGCTTCTGGGTGTGACGGGTTCTGGTAAGACGTTTACCATGGCGAATGTCATTCAGCAGATGAATAAGCCGACACTGATCATAGCCCATAACAAGACACTGGCAGCTCAGCTGTATGGAGAATTTAAAGAATTTTTTCCGCACAATGCGGTAGAATATTTTGTATCCTATTATGATTATTATCAGCCGGAGGCGTATGTGCCGTCCTCGGATACTTATATTGCCAAAGATTCATCGATTAATGATGAGATTGATAAGCTGCGTTTGTCAGCTACTACAGCGCTGGCGGAGCGAAGGGACGTCATCATCGTAGCATCGGTGTCCTGTATCTATGGACTGGGCAGCCCGGTGGATTATAAGAACATGGTAGTATCCCTGCGACCTGGTATGGAAAAGGATCGGGATGATGTGATCCGTAAGCTGATCGATATGCAGTATGACCGGAATGAGATTGATTTTAAGCGTGGTACCTTCCGGGTACATGGTGATGTGCTGGAGGTGATTCCGGCCAATGCCTCAGAGACGGCTATCCGTATAGAATTTTTCGGGGATGAGGTGGATCGGATCACAGAGTTTGACGTGCTCACCGGAGAGATCCGCAACCGTCTGGAACATGTAGCTATCTTCCCGGCATCTCATTATGTAGTGCCGATGGACAAGATGCTGGAGGCCACGAAGCATATCGAAGAAGAACTGGCAGAACGGCTGGAGTATTTTAAGAGTAATGATAAGCTTCTGGAGGCTCAGCGTATTGCAGAGCGGACGAATTTTGACATCGAGATGATGCGTGAGACGGGATTTTGCTCCGGTATCGAGAACTATTCCAGACATCTGTCCGGATTGGAGCCGGGCGTGCCGCCTCATACACTGATTGACTATTTCCCAGATGATTTCCTGATTATGATTGATGAGTCTCATAAGACCATTCCGCAGATTGGGGCGATGTATTCCGGTGACCGTTCCAGAAAAACTACACTGGTGGATTATGGCTTCCGGCTTCCGTCAGCACTGGACAATCGACCGTTGAATTTTCAGGAGTTTGAGAGCAAGATCGATCAGATCCTGTTTGTTTCTGCAACACCGGGCAATTATGAAGAAGAACATGAGATGCTCCGTGCGGAACAGATTATCCGTCCGACAGGACTTCTGGATCCGAAAGTGGAAGTCCGCCCTGTGGAAGGACAGATTGATGATCTGGCAGGAGAGATCAATAAGGAAATTGCAGCAAAGAATAAAGTGCTGATTACCACATTGACGAAGCGCATGGCAGAAGATCTGACTTCGTACCTGCGGGAGATTGGTATACGGGTACGCTATCTGCATTCGGATGTAGATACGCTGGAGCGTACCGAGATTATCCGTGATATGCGCCTGGATGTCTTTGACGTATTGGTAGGAATTAACCTGCTCAGAGAGGGATTGGATATCCCGGAGATTACCCTGGTAGCGATTCTTGATGCAGATAAGGAAGGTTTTCTGCGTTCTGCCACATCCCTGATCCAGACTATTGGGCGTGCAGCCCGAAATGCAGACGGCCATGTCATTATGTACGCTGATGTGATGACAGATTCCATGAAGATCGCCATAGATGAGACCAATCGAAGAAGAGCGGTTCAGGAAGCTTATAATGAAGAACATGGTATTACACCACAGACTGTCCGAAAGGCAGTCCGTGATCTGATCAGTATTTCCAAGGCAGTAGCCAAAGAAGAACAGGATCATGAAGTGGATCCAGAATCTATGAGCAGAAAAGATCTGGAAAAACTCATCGGCAAGGTAGAAAAACAAATGAAGAAAGCAGCCGCAGAACTGAACTTTGAAGCGGCCATGGAACTGCGGGATAAGATGATTGACCTGAAGAAGCACCTGCAGGAACTGGAGGAAGAATGAGTAACGAAAAAGAAAAAACAGATAGAAAGCAATATATTCGGATTCGTGGAGCGAATGAGAATAATCTGAAGAACATCAGTCTGGATATTCCGAGAAATAAGCTGGTAGTGCTGACTGGACTTTCCGGTTCCGGCAAGTCTTCACTGGCTTTTGATACCATCTATGCAGAAGGACAGCGGCGTTATATGGAATCGTTGTCTTCCTATGCCAGAATGTTTTTGGGACAGATGGAAAAGCCAGATGTGGAAAGCATTGAAGGGCTGCCGCCGTCGATTTCCATTGATCAGAAATCAACGAACCGCAATCCACGATCTACGGTGGGAACGGTAACAGAGATCTATGATTATTTCCGCCTGCTGTATGCCAGAATTGGAACACCTCATTGTCCTTCCTGTGGCAGAGAGATTAAGAAACAGACTGTAGACCAGATGGTGGATCAGATCATGCTTCTGCCAGAGCGAACCAAGATCCAGCTGCTGGCTCCGGTGGTACGTGGACGAAAAGGGGAGCATGTCAAGCTCCTGGAACAGGCGAGAAAGAATGGCTATGTCCGTGCGGTGATTGACGGTCTTACTTATGAACTGTCAGAAGAGATTAAGCTGGAAAAGAATAAAAAGCATACCATCGAGATTGTGGTAGACCGACTGATTGTCAAGCCGGGAATCGAGAAGCGCCTGACAGACTCTCTGGAGACAGTCATGTCTCTGACCGGAGGACTGGTGATGGTCGATGCAGCAGATCAGGGAACATTAAGTTTCAGCCAGAGCTTTTCCTGCCCGGACTGCGGAATCAGTGTAGATGAGATTGAGCCGCGAAGCTTTTCCTTTAATAATCCGTTTGGTGCCTGCCCGGACTGTTATGGACTGGGATACCGGATGGAGTTTGACGAAGATCTGATGATACCGGACAAGTCCCTGAGTATCAAAGAAGGTGCCATAGCTGTCATGGGCTGGCAGTCCTGCAAAGATAAGGGCAGCTTTACCAGAGCTATTCTGGATGCACTGGCAGAGGAATATCATTTTAGTCTGGATACTCCATATCAGGAATATCCTCAGGAGATCCGGGATATTATCATTCATGGAACAAACGGACATGAGGTGGATGTGCACTACGTGGGACAGCGGGGAGAAGGTGTCTATCATGTAGCTTTCGAAGGACTGATAAAGAATGTGGAGCGCAGATACCGGGAGACCGGATCAGAAAGCTCCAAGGCAGAGTATGAGACTTTTATGAACATTACGCCTTGCAAGACCTGTAAGGGACAGCGTCTGAAAGCATCCTCTCTGGCAGTGACCATTAATGACAGGAATATTTACGAAGTGACCACACTGTCTATTGATAAATTACAGGAATTCATGACACATCTGACATTGACGAAGCAGCAGGAGCTGATCGGGAGACTGTTGTTAAAGGAAATACGATCCAGAGTGAAGTTCCTGATGGATGTGGGTCTGAATTATCTGACTTTGGCCAGAAGCACCGGAAGTCTGTCTGGTGGAGAAGCCCAGCGTATCCGTCTGGCCACCCAGATTGGCTCTGGGCTGGTTGGCGTGGCCTATATCCTGGATGAACCTAGTATTGGTCTGCATCAGCGAGATAACGATAAGCTGCTTGCTACGTTGAAGAGTCTTCGTGATCTTGGCAATACCCTGATTGTGGTAGAACATGACGAAGATACGATGCGGGAAGCAGATTATATCGTAGATATCGGACCGGGAGCCGGTGATCACGGCGGAGAAGTGGTGGCTGCCGGAACGGCAGAAGAACTGATGGCCTGTGAAGAATCGATAACAGGAGCTTATTTAAGTGGCAGACTGCAGATTCCGGTACCGAAGGTACGAAAAGAGCCAACCGGATTTATCAGGATCGTGGGAGCCAGACAGAACAATCTGAAGAACATTGATGTGGAGATTCCACTGGGAGTACTGACCTGTGTAACCGGCGTATCCGGCTCCGGTAAGAGTTCGCTGATCAATGAGATTCTCTATAAGAGTCTGGCAAAGACACTGAACCGTGCCCGGACTATACCGGGAGCTCATGATAGGATTGAGGGAACGGATCAGCTGGATAAGATCATCAATATTGACCAGTCCCCGATTGGGCGTACGCCAAGATCCAACCCGGCGACCTATACCGGAGTCTTTGATGCCATCCGTGATCTGTTTGCAGCTACGGCCGATGCCAAGGCCAGAGGCTATAGCAAAGGCAGATTCAGCTTTAATGTAAAAGGTGGAAGATGTGAGGCCTGCTCAGGAGACGGTATCATCAAGATCGAGATGAACTTCCTGCCGGATGTCTATGTACCGTGTGAAGTCTGCCAGGGACGTCGCTACAACCGGGAGACTCTGGAGGTCAAATACAAAGGAAAAAGCATTTACGATGTGCTGAATATGACAGTGGAAGAAGCAGTGAAGTTCTTTGAACATGTGCCATCTATTCGAAGAAAAATAGAAACATTGAATGATGTGGGATTATCCTATATCAAGCTGGGACAGCCATCCACCCAGTTATCCGGCGGTGAGGCACAGCGTGTAAAGCTGGCCACTGAGTTGAGCCGCAGGAGCACCGGAAAGACCATCTATATTTTGGATGAACCGACCACCGGACTGCATTTTGCCGATGTACACAAGCTAATAGAGATTCTCCAGAGACTGGCCGATGGCGGCAATACGGTAGTTGTCATTGAGCACAATCTGGATGTGATCAAGACCGCCGATTATATCATCGATATGGGACCGGAAGGTGGAGACGGTGGTGGGACTGTCATAGCCAGAGGCACGCCGGAAGAAGTGGCAAAGAGTCCAATCTCCTATACTGGAAAATATATTAAGAAATATTTGTAGTAAAACATGAAATGAGCTGTGCATCTCGCACAGCTCATTTCAGGAAAGAGAAAAAACTAAATTATTTTGAGGGAGTGCTTCGCAACGTGTGGTGCTGCGAAGCTTGAGTTATGAAATATATTAGCTCTTTGCTAATATGGCTACAGTATATCGGTAAATTGTGTTCAAAATGTGTTCAAAAAGAGAAGAAAATATGAATTTCGAGAAGTTTTCGGAAAATCGGAAAAAGGACTTTAAAATTTCAGGGCAGTGTTTTATACTTGAACAAGGAGTAAAAAAGGGGGAAGTATATGAACGTATCAGATATTGGAATCGATCTTGGAACAGCCAGCATATTGATTTATGTCAGAGGAAAAGGCGTGGTATTAAAGGAGCCGTCTGTGGTGGCCTATGATCGTGATGCAGATAAGATTCGGGCAATTGGTGATGAAGCGCGTATTATGCTTTCAAGAACAACAGGGAACATTGTAGCCATTCGTCCGCTGAAGAATGGAATTATAGCAGATTATGCGGTGACAGAGCAGATGCTGAAGTATTTTATTCAGAAGGCTACCGGCAGATTGTCATTTAAGAAACCTCGTATCAGCATCTGTGTACCGAGTAATGTCACAGAAGTAGAGAAAAAGGCAGTGGAAGATGCCACCTATCAGGCAGGTGCCAGAGAAGTGTTGACGGTTCCGGAGCCGATTGCAGCAGCTATGGGAGCAGGTATCGACATTTCCAGACCATGTGGGAAGATGATTGTGGATATCGGTGCCGGTACCTGCGAGGCAGCGATTCTTTCTCTGGATGGTGTGGTAGTAGATCGTACGATTAATGTAGCCGGGGATAATTTTGACGAGGCTATTATGAAGTATGCCAGAACGGTACATAACCTGATCATCGGGGAACGTGCGGCAGAGGATATCAAGATTCATGTGGGCACTGCTATCGAGCGCCCGGAACAGAAGATTATGGAGGTCAAAGGACGGGATCTGGGTACCGGACTGCCGAAGACGGTGCGGATCACCTCTGAAGATGTGCGCGAGGCGCTGAAGGAGGCTACCGGCCAGATCGTGGAGGCAGTACACAGCGTATTGGAGAAGACACCGCCAGAGCTGGCTGCGGATATTGTAGAACGTGGTATTGTGCTGACGGGAGGCGGAGCACTTCTAGATGGACTGGAGGAACTCATAGAGGAGAAGACTGGAATCAATACGGTGACAGCCGAGGAGCCGATTGCAGCAGTAGCCATCGGTACCGGTATTTATGCAGAGATGACTGCACGGAATAACCGTCTGGAAGGTTAGCAGATATAGGATTTGGAAGGAAAAACGAATGGAAAAAATTTCGGGATACATAGATCATATCATTTTCCGAAATGAAGATAACGGATATACAGTGATGGTGATGATCTGCGACGGGGAAGAAGTGACCTGCGTAGGCACCTTGCAGTATATCAATGAAGGAGAGCTGATCGAAGCGGAAGGAACCTATACGCAGCACAGTACGTATGGTACCCAGTTTAAAATCAGCTCTTTTGAATTAAAGGCGCCGGAAGATGAACTGGCGATGGAACGTTATCTTGGATCCGGAGCAATAAAAGGAATCGGGAGTGCGCTGGCTGCCAGAATCGTGCGGCGTTTTAAGGCAGATACTTTCCGTATTATGGAAGAAGAACCGGAGCGTCTGGCAGAGATCAAAGGGATCAGTGAGAAAAAGGCAAGAGAGATTGCACAGCAGATGGAAGAAAAAAGGGATGCAAGAAAAGCCATGATTTTTCTTCAGAAATATGGAATTTCGTCAGCCTTAAGTGTGAAGATTTACAATCAGTACGGAGAACGTCTGTATCGGATCATTGAAGAGAATCCCTATCAGATGACAGATGAGATTCAGGGAGTAGGATTTAAGATTGCGGACGAGATTGCAGAAAAAGCAGGGATTCATACGGATTCGGACTTCCGTATACGAAGTGGTATGTTTTATGCACTGAAGCAGTCCATGGCAGAAGGACATATCTATCTGCCAAGAGAGGAATTGTTCCGAAGAGGAGCCGAGCTGCTTGGGGTATCTTTGGAAGCCATGGAACGGAATCTAATGGATCTGGCCATGGATAGAAAAGTAGTTCTGAAGGAAGATCGGGTATATTGTATACAGAATTACTATCTGGAGCTGAATACGGCAAAGATGCTTCATGATCTGAATGTGACAGCGGATATCGCAGACGACACCGTGATGCAGAAGCTGGCAGATATCGAGACCAGAACAGGAACCAGTCTGGAAGAACTGCAAAAAGAAGCCGTGGTGCAGGCGGTAAATCATGGCCTGCTGGTGATTACCGGCGGACCTGGTACAGGAAAAACTACCACGATCAATACCCTGATCCACTATTTTGCATCAGAGGGGCTGGAGATTCTGCTGGCAGCGCCGACCGGAAGAGCAGCCAAGCGTATGACGGAGGCCACAGGCTATGAAGCACAGACCATACATCGTCTCCTGGAGATTTCTGGGGTGCCTGAGGAAGACTCGGCAGGATATCATTTCGAACGAAATATGGAGAACCCACTGGAAGCAGATGTGATCATCATAGATGAGATGTCTATGGTGGATCTGTTTCTGATGCATGCGCTGCTGTCGGCAGTGTCGGTGGGAACCAGACTGATTATGGTAGGAGATGTGAATCAGCTGCCGTCTGTCGGACCTGGAAGTGTGCTGAAAGATATCATCTATTCGGAGTGTTTTCCGGTAGTGCGTCTGAATAAGATATTCCGTCAGGCAAGTGAAAGTGATATCGTGGTCAATGCTCATAAGATTAATGAAGGAGAACATGTTGTACTGGACAATAAAAGCCGGGACTTTTTCTTCCTGAAAAGAGATGATGCCAATGTGATCATCAGCGTAGTGCTGACATTAGTGATGAAGAAGATGCCTAAATATGTGGATGCGGGAATGCTGGATATTCAGGTCCTGACACCGATGCGAAAAGGACTTCTTGGCGTGGAACGTCTGAATACAATCCTGCAGGAATATCTGAATCCGAGATCACCGGAAAAGAAGGAAAAGGAATTCGGCTCCGGACTTTTCCGGGAGGGTGACAAGGTGATGCAGGTCAAGAACAACTATCAGATCGAGTGGGAGATCCGGGGAGCATATGGCATTCCTATAGAGAAGGGCGTAGGCGTCTTTAACGGGGATATGGGAATCGTTTCTGAGATTAATTCTTACGCAGAGCAGATGACAGTTGTGTTTGATGATAATAAATATATCGAGTATTCGTTTAAGGAACTGGAGCAGCTGGAGCTGGCTTATGCCATTACGATTCATAAGTCCCAGGGAAGCGAATACCCGGCAGTGGTGATTCCATTGCTTTCCGGTCCACGTATGCTGATGAGCCGGAATCTCCTGTATACGGCGATTACCAGGGCAAGAAAATGTGTGACTCTGGTAGGATCTGAGCAGGTATTTCAGCAGATGATCGACAATGAAATGGAACAGAAGCGTTATTCCACGCTGAAAGAACAGATTCAGCAGTGGCAGGAAGAGGAGTGAAAAAGATCAGAAAAATAGAATGGCCAGATAGTTGGAAAAGAACAGCGAAGGCAGCAACGGAACTTTTGTATCCATCCACATGTCCTGTTTGTGGAAAGATCAGTCAGGGAGTCTGTGAGGATTGCCGGAAGGAACTGAAGTTTGTCGAACAGCCGGTCTGCTATCGATGCGGAAAGCCGGTTGGCAGCATAGAACAGGAATTCTGTCCTGACTGTCAGAAAACACATCACAGTTACCGTCAGGGATGCGCTATGCTGCTGTACGAAGGAAAAGTGAAAGAAGCCATTCATAAGATAAAATATAGCAATAAAAGAGAATATCTGGAGACTTTTGCCCGGATGCTGGCCAGATATGGAGAAAAAAATGTGCAGATGTGGCAGCCGGAGGTATTGGTGCCGATTCCGATGTATCCAAAGAAGAAAAAACTCAGAGGATATAATCAGGCAGAGATTCTGGCTGGATATCTGGGGGAATACTGGAATCTTCCGGTAGATACGGAATTGCTGAAAAAAGTCAGAGATACCGGAGCACAGAAGGAACTGGATCGCGCAACACGCAGAAAAAATCTGCTGGAGGCATTTGAAGCAGAGAGGGAAAGTCCGTATCAGAGAGTTTTGTTGGTAGACGATGTATACACAACGGGAAGTACGGTAGATGCGGCGGCAGAGAGTCTGAAAAGAGCAGGAATTTCAGATATTTTTTATATAGCAATTTGTATTGGCCATGGGGATATGATATACTGAAAAAATGAGAGGGCATACATATGAATGAAAAAAGAATTTATCAGATGATCAGGCTTGCCATTTTTGAAGAACATCACATGGAACAGCTGGAGGGAGTGCGTACCTGCTTTCGCAGTGATTACATTGGCCGCCATATGATAAAAAATGGACTGCGGGTAACCGCAGCATTCCTGTGCATCCTGGCTGGATGGGGGATGTATCATGCTGAGACGCTGATGCTGGATATTACCAGAATAGATGTATGGCTGCTGGGAAAGCAGATCCTGTTTTTGTATGCAGTATGGCTTTGTTTTTTCCTGGTACTTACTTATTGTATACATAGTGTTCGGTATGCACGTGCACGGAAAGATCTGGAACAGTATCAGGAAATGCTGACCAGACTGGAACGGGAGTACGAACGGGAAGATAAAAGAAAGGGAAAAGGAGAAGAAGCATGAGACTGTTACTTGGCATAAGAGACAGCTTAAGCAGGTTTTATGGGGAACATGATACGGTAATACGTATACTTGCCAAGTTTTGTATGGCACTATGTGCTTTTGGAATGATTAATGCATCACTGGGGCAGGTGGTAATATTGAGAAATCCACTGATTGTTGCAGCATTGGCATTGCTTTGTGCTTTCCTTCCATCCAACAGTACGGTAATGATCGGTGCTGGAATGATCCTGATTCATTTCTACGGGATTTCACCGGAGGCAGCGATTGCAGGTGGTGGAATGTTGATTGTGGGAATGTTGCTTTATTTTAGCATCGCACCCCACTCCGCAGTGCCATTGATTTTAACGGCCATTACCATGCACATGGGTGTTCCGGCTATGGCGGCGGTATTGTTTGGCCTGGTGGGAGGTCCTCTGTCCGCAGCAGGTGTCATATTTGGGGTATTTGCTTATGAACTGACAGAAGTGACCAATCAGATGGGTGGTACGCTGGAGGCTACAGCGACCGATGCGGCGGAAGCTATGATGCAGAAAATGACAGAACTGATGAATGCAGTGATGAATAACTGGGAAATGCTGGTGATGGCCATTGCTTTGGCTGTGCTTTTGTGGATCGTGTGGCTGATTCGCAGAATGGAGATCAAATATGCCTGGATGACGGCAGCCGGAGTGGGATTATTTCTGTATGTGGCACTGCGTATAGCAGGCAGTACATTTTTTGGCGTTTCGGTACAGATTGTGACTATGATACTGGATGTGATCGTGGCAATGCTGACAGCGGCAGCAGCTCAGGCTTTTCTGTTTAGTCTGGATTATCGTAGAACAGAAAATGTACGATTTGAAGATGATGAGTATTTCTATTATGTAAAAGCGATTCCAAAAAGAAAGGTTCATCGTAAAAAAAGAAGCAGAAGATCGGAAAGGAGATAAGGGATGCAGACAATTAAGATGTGGTTTATCCAGTATATCCCCGGATTATATATTTTTCGGATGCCGGTCGGGATCATAGACATTATTGAAATTATACTGTTGTCTTTTTTGGTATATACGATTCTGGTATGGATCAAGAATACCAGAGCATGGACATTATTGAAAGGAATTATTTTCCTGGGCTTTTTTGTGGCACTGATTTATCTGTTCCATATGGATACTTTAATTTTTATTATCAATAAGGGACTGAATATTGCTATTATTGCAGCGATTATTATTTTTCAGCCAGAGCTGCGAAAAGCATTGGAGATTCTGGGGGAGAAAATGTTCCTTGTCAACATTTTCGGCAGTGGAAATGAAAAAGATGTGGAACAGAGATGCAGTGACAAGACAGTAAATGAACTTGTCCGGGCTACTGTTGAAATGGCGAAAGTGAAGACCGGAGCTTTGATTGTTCTGGAACAGAATGAGACGTTGGAAGAATATGAGCGAACAGGAATTGACCTGGATGCGCTGGTAAGCAGCCAGCTGCTGATTAATATTTTTGAACATAATACACCGCTTCATGATGGAGCTGTGATTATTAAAGGAGATAAGATCAGGTCAGCCACCTGTTATCTTCCATTGTCAGAGAATCTTTCTTTGAGTAAGGCTCTGGGAACCAGACACAGAGCAGGCGTGGGAATCAGTGAAGTGACGGATTCTGTTACGATTATTGTTTCGGAAGAGACCGGGAAGATTTCCATTGCCCAGAGAGGACGGCTGCGCCATAATGTACAGGAAGAAGAGCTGCGGACCTGTCTGGTGGCACTGCAGAATAAAGTGCCGGTTACCAAAAAAGGAATACCGGGTGTGGGAATCTTAAGAAAGAAGGGAAAAGAATCAGATGAAGCATAAATGGACAAATAATCTGGGACTGAAGATCGTTTCCCTCTTGGTTTCCTGCCTGATCTGGGTGGTAGTAACCAATACCAATGATCCGGAGAGCACTCAGGTATACAAGAATGTACCGATCACGATTAAGAATCAGGACACCATTACGAATGCCAATAAGACATTTACAGTGGTGGATGGTGTGGATAAGATCAATGTTTATGTGACCGCGAGAAAGAGTGTACGATCGTCATTGGCGGCAGACAGTTTCATTGTAAAAGCGGATATGGAGAACTATAATGAGGCACTTGGAACAGTTCCACTGGAGATCAGTTGTGAAGATGGAAGGATCCGACAGGAAGATATCCGAATGCTTCCATCTTCCCTGAAGATCAGTATGGAAGATAAAGTGGAGCAGAACTTTGGGATGGCCGTGGTGACTACCGGAAAACCGGATAAAGGATATGAAGTAGGAAAAACGACAATTGTAACAGGGGATACGATCAGGATTGCCGGACCGGAATCGTTGATTAATATCATCGGAAAGGTTACGATTTCAGTGGATGTCACGAATATGAGTATGGGATCGACAGACTTTTATCCGATCCGGATTGAGGATAAAAACGGAGCAACACTAACGGATGCACAAATGAGTAATCTGGAACTGAAAAACAGTGACGGAGTAAGTCTTCAGAATAATTCGGCAGAAGTCCGGACGGAGCTCTGGAAGGTATACAACGATATTCCACTGAAGGTGGAGGTGACGGGGGAAGTAGCTCCAGGATATAAAGTATCTGCGGTAACACTTGCTCCACAGACCATTAATCTGGTAGCGGAAGAAAATGCAATAGAGGAACTTGGGGGCATCATACAGCTGAAAGATCCTGTTAATGTGGAAGGTATGACAGAAACGCAGGATTTCACAGTGGATTTGAATGATACGTTAAATCAGTATGACGACATTCGACTGGAAAGTGATATTTCCTCTGCCATCACGGTACACGTAGGTATTGATGAAGTAGGAAGCAAGACATTCCAGATGCCAATTTCTGACATTATTATGCATAATACACCGTCAGATAAGAAGCTGATTTTCTCACCAGCAGATGCTGTCTCCATCAGTGTGAAGACAACGAGTGAGGACAGTGAGGAAGCAATTACTTTGACACTGTCAGATATTTCGGCAGAGATTGATCTGAAGAGCTGTGAGATAAATGGAAGCTATACACTTCCGGTGAACGTAACGCTTCCAGAGGGATATGAACTGGTAAATGATGTTTCTATTGTAGTAAATATAGAGGAACAGGATAATGAAGCAGAGATAGAAGCAAATACGGAGGGATAGAAATGGTAAGCAGAACTTTTACAATCAGGAATCAGGCAGGATTACATCTGAAACCATCAGCAGCGCTTTGCACAGAAGCGATTAAGTATAAATCCTCTGTGACACTGACATTCGGAAATACAACTACGAACGCAAAGAGTGTATTGAATGTTCTGAGTACCTGCGTCAAGTGTGAAGATGCCATTACATTGACCTGTGAGGGGGAAGATGAGAAAGAGGCTCTGGAGAATATCGGAAGATTGATCGAAGCAGGATTGGGCGAACAGTAAAAAGATCGCAACATAAAAAGATGTGGAAAGAAGTATGAGAACTTTATTTCCACATCTTTTTTTCGCTTATTTAATGGTTACATCGTATCCGGCAGGATTTTTGAAGTCATCGGTTGGATCGGCGCCGACAGAACGTTTTGGCATTCTGACAGGAGTTGGTTTGCCGAGAGGGGTTGGAGCGTTATCACTGATCACGACAGTGGAACCAACTGGTACATTGTAATAGATCCATTTGGCATCGGCAATACACAGACGGACACATCCGGCAGATGCTGGTTTGCCAAGGTTATTGTAATCATTGGCCTCTACCTTGTAAGGGTTTCTGGATAAGGTATGCATCGGAACGGAGTGGAATAGGTACTCTGGAAGAAAATGACTGCTGTACTGTCCCAGGGATGGACCGTCTAACATCGCCCAGGCCAGATGATCCTTGATGGTAAATACACCAACAGGGGTTTCGTGTCCGCTGCGACCTACGCTGCAGGCCATAGCTTTTACAGGTACACCATTATCATAGATGGTAACAACACATTTTTTCCGGTTTACCTGAATGACAATATTGCTGGAAGAGTTATAGGTTACATAGCCATTCTTTCCAAAGGTATAGGTCTTTCCATTGATCTTTTTCGTTCCTGTGGCCATGGCTCCCCGTCTGGCAGGATCCAGATAATACTTTTTGGATCCGAGAACCAGCCACCCGGTCTGACGGCGTCCCATGCTGTTATAATAATAACGTGCTCCTTTTATTTTTTTCCATGTATTGGTAATGGCACGGCCTGTTTTTGGATTCAGATAGTAATAGAATTTTCCATATTTAATGGAACCGGACAACATTTTTCCGGTGGTAGCGCCAAATACATAGTAATATTTGCCGATTCGCTGAAGCCCCTTTTGAAGTTCACCCTTGGAATTAAAGTAATACTTGTTTTTGTTGATTGTAGTAACTTTATTACGTACAGCCTTACCATTAGAAGAAAAGTAATAGGTCTTCTTACCGACAGAGATCCAGGCCTTCTTAGCCATGGCGCCGTTTGCAGGATCAAAATAATAATAATTGCTGTTGCGTTTACACAAACCGGTTTTCAGAACGCCGGAGGAAGCAGCGTAATAAGTTTTGCCTTTATATTTCCCCCATCCGGTGATCAGGGTACCATCTGCACGGCTGACATAAAGTTTACCGTTATATTTGGTAATCTGATTCGTGATCAGTCTGCCGTTGGCGTCAAAGAGATATTTTTTCTTGCTGATGGTCTTCAGACCGACGGCCTTTTGTCCGTTGCTATAATAAGTAGTGGCACCATCTTCCGTCCGCCATTCGGCGCTTACCAGGCCGGATAGTGAAAAAAACAGGCAGAGAAACAGAAGAACGGACATCAGGAAATGCTTCTTTTTTATAATCATAATCCTCTCCTTTATAAAAAAATATTATAGGTTTCTTTAAGGTTAGTATAGCATTCCAATGTGAAATCCACAAGTTGAAAAAGGGGCAAAAAGGAAATATCAGGGAGAGACTTGATAAAACAGGAGGCTTACGTTAGAATAAAAGGAAACACGTAAAAAAGAATTCATCAGAGGATAGAAGAATGGGAAAAATAGTAATTGGAACGTTGCTCTGGTTAGGTATTGTGCCATTTCTCATGGGAGCATTGCTTCTGTCTTTTCTAAAAAGAGAAGAGGACGGAGCAGTACAGTGCATGGTAACCGGATATTTGGAAATGTTTGCAGTATGTCAGATACTGATTGTACCATTGATTTTAACAGAAGTTCCGTTTCATGTATTCAGTCAGATGCTGGCAGTGGTATATTTGATAATGGCAGCGGTGGGGCTTATCAGAACAAGAAAATGGATCTGGAAGATGATGACAGAAATGGCTCGGGGACTGCTGCATCATTCCTGGACAATCTATATGGCAGGTGGCGCAGTTCTGGTACAGGCTTATTATTATATACAATATATGGTGACGAATCTGGATGATGCCTATTATGTGGCAGTAGCCACAACGGCTATTCAGACAGATACGATGTATCGTTATTCGCCGTATACAGGAAGAGCCGTAACCGGATTTAACTTAAGATATTGCCTGTCGCCGTTTTCCATGTTTCAGGCAGCACTGAGCAGATGGATTGGGGTACATCCGTCGACACTGGATCATACGATTCTTGCTCCAATGCTTGTGATTCTGGCCTATCTGGTCTACTGGTCTATGGGCAAATTACTGTTTGCCAAAGAAAATCGGCAGAATAAGGAAAAGGACAGTACCGAAAAGCTTACAGGATTATTTATCCTGTTTCTTTCCATCGTACATGTAACATCCTATTACTGTATCCGCAATCAGGGATCTGTATTACTGGTTCGTATCTGGCAGGGAAAAGCAACACTGGCTTCCGTACTGATCCCTTTTTTATTTTACCATTGCTATCGGATGAAGTGCAGACCACAGGAAAAGGGAAATATGCTGATTCTGCTGACGGCTATGTTTAGCTGTTGTCTGGTGTCTTCTATGGGAATAGCTCTTCCGGTGGTAATGCTTGGAATATTTGCATTACTGTTTGGACTTTTTCAAAAGAATAGCAGATATTTTGGGAAAATGCTGGCAGGATGCCTTCCATGTGCATTATATGGTATCTTGTATATAGTATTGAAAAGCGTATGATGAGAAAAGGAATACAAAGATGATAAATCTGATAATAAGCCAATTGAAAATGTCGATGGACTGGCTGCTGCAGTTTAATGATGAGGGGCTGCATTTCATTGTCATGTTTTTTGCACTGATATATATTTTATTAAGAAAAGAGGAAGCCTGCCACAGAAGGCTCTTTATCGGATACAGCCTGATCTTTACTGTGGTATATTTCTGTCCGCTGACCTCCTGGCTGATTACCAGAACAATTGGAGAACTGGTATATTGGAGAATGCTCTGGATGATGCCACTGCCAGTGATTATTGCGTATGCAATGGTAAAGTTATGGCATAGAATAAAGAAAAAATGGATACGTGCTGCATTCATAGGAACTTTTACCGGAGTAATGATTGTGCTGGGGCAGTTTATTTATGTGGAAAACAGCCCTTACGAGACAAGAGCTAACTGGGAGAAGATCCCAACGTCTCCGATTGCCATCTGTGATATTGTAAATGCCAACAGAGGCAGCGAAGAGGAATGGGCGATGCTGGCAGCACCGGAGGATATGGTGCCTTATATTCGGGTGCATGACGCATCGATCCGTCAGGTATATGGACGAAAAGGAAATTACTGGATGGCCAATAAGGGAGGAAAATATATTGAGAGTGCCCTTCAGAGCGAGGTTACAGATTATCAGACACTCTGTAAAAAATGTCGTGCTATCCGCTGCAATTATATTGTTCTTCCAGATGGAGCCGGAAGAGTGGAAGGCATGGCTGCATATCACTTTGATGTGATTGGAAGAGTAGGAAGTTATATTGTTTTTAAAGACATGGACTGGAGTCCGTAACAGCTTACAGTTGTAATTTATAGAAAAATGTTGTAGAATGTGATGAAAAATGTTTTGAATAATTCATTACAAAATTTTACAGAAGGTAGGAAGCATGAATAAAAAAGAACAATACAAGCGATTGATAATGTTTTTGGCTTCTGCACTGATTGTAGCGCTGGAGACAGCAGTTTTTGCTTACGTGTGGTACTTTCATTATGCAGATGAGGCAATTATCGGAAAAACATTTTGGAAGAAGGGAAATTTCGTAGTAATTGCTCAGTATGCGCTGATGATTTATTTATTTTATCGTATTTATGGCGGATTCAAAGTAGGATATCTGAGAGTATTTGAGGTATTGTATTCGCAGATTCTTTCCGTACTTTGCGTAAATATGATTACTTATCTTCAGTTGTGTCTGATTGGACGATGGAAGTTTACAACCAATATTCTTCCACTGATATATATGACGATTTTCGATCTGGTGATTGTGATTTTGTGGGTAATATTCATGAGGACAATCTACGAGAAGATTTATCCGCCACGTAAGATGCTGCTGATATATGGGGCACACAACCCAAAAGATCTGATTCACAAGATTTCTTCCAGAGAAGATAAATATAATATCTGTGAAATGATCCATCTGTCCATGGGTGAAGAGAAGATCAAAGAAAAGATTGATGAGTATCCATCTGTAATTCTTGGGGATATTCCGGCCAGAGAGAGAAATATTTTCCTGAAATATTGTTTTGAACAGAATATCAGATGCTACAGCATTCCTAAGATTTCAGATATTTTACTGCGAAACGCAGACAGTATCCATCTGTTTGACACCACATTGATGTTGTCGCGGAACAGGGGATTGACAGCGGAACAGGAATTTGCCAAACGCGCTATGGATATTGTATTTTCATTGATTGGGCTGATAATTGCATTACCGTTTATGCTGGTGATTGCCATACTGATTAAGGCATATGACGGAGGACCGGTATTTTATAAGCAGGATCGTCTGACCAAAGACGGAAGAGTATTTCAGATTCTGAAGTTTCGAAGTATGAAGGTGCAGTCAGAGAAGAAGGGCGCCCGTCTGGCTATGAAAGATGATGACAGGATTACACCGGTAGGAAGAGTATTACGCCAGATTCATTTTGATGAGCTGCCACAGATCTTTAATATTCTCAAAGGAGATATGTCATTGGTTGGACCGAGACCGGAACGGCCAGAGATCGCCAGACAGTATCTGGAAGAAATCCCGGAGTTCAATTACCGCCTGAAGGTCAAAGCGGGACTGACCGGTTATGCACAGGTATATGGCAAATATAATACGACACCATATGATAAACTGAAGTTGGATCTGACATATATCGAGACATATAGTTTTGTACAGGATATTAAGCTGTTGATGCTGACCTTTAAGATTCTTTTCCAGAAAGAGAGCACAGAAGGGGTGGAAAGCTGGCAGGTGACAGCCGCCACGAAAGAAGATATGGCAGCAGAAGAAAAAAAGAAAAACAAAGAAGAGTAAAGAAAGTCACAGGGTGACGGAGGATTTTATATGACTGAGCCAATTGTATCGGTTATTATGCCGGCATATCACTGCGAGGCGACGATTGCAAAGGCAATTGAATCTGTACTAAAGCAGCAGGTAGCACTGGAACTGATTATTATCAATGACTGTTCCGGAGAGGGCCTGGATCAGGTTATGGAGTCCTATGCGGATAATCCTGTGATTTTTTATGTGAAAAATGAAAAAAATATGGGAGCGGCACAGAGCCGTAACCGGGGAGTAGCCATGGCAAGGGGAACTTATGTGGCCTTCCTGGATGCAGATGACTGGTGGGAAGAAAATAAGCTGGTAAAGCAGATTCGTCTTATTGAGGAGACTCAGACGGTGCTTTGTTGTACAGCAAGAGAACTGATGACACCAGATGGAAAGCTGACCGGCCGGGTGATTCCGGTAAAGGAGACAATCACCTATCGTCAGCTGCTGCATCATAACAGCATCAACTGTTCTTCTGTGCTGATCCGCAGAGAAGTGATTCAGCAGTATCCCATGGAACATGAAGACAGCCATGAAGACTATATCCTTTGGCTGCGCATTCTCAGAAAATACCAAAGGGCTTGCGGTCTGAATGAACCTCTGCTAAAATATAGGTTGAGTTCCAGCGGGAAGTCAGGAAATAAACTGAAATCAGCAGGTATGACTTATCGTGCTTATCGCTACAGCGGCTTTGGAAGAATACGGTCTTCCTGGTATTTCTGCTGCTATGCAGTACACGGAGTATGGAAGTATCTGCGGGCTCGTTAGGAGGGCGTACATGAACACATATGGCAAAGCACTGTTTTCAGAGTTTATGAAAGTAGTGCTGCTACCATTTCATTTAAAGAAAATAAAAGAAAACCGCATTGTATTCACAGGCCTGACAGGGGGAACCTCGTATGAATATTCAGGAAATCCAATGTACCTCTGTGAATATCTGATGGAGCAGGATCCTGGAAAATATGAGATCATCTGGGCAGTCAGTGACCCGGATAAGTACCGTTTTCTGGAGAAAAAGGGTATACGGTTGATAAAGCACTTTACCTGGGAGTCGTTTGGGTGGCTTTTGACAGCAAAAGTGATTGTATCCAACGGATCCTATGCACCCTGGTTTCCGTTTCGCCGTCATCAGTATTTTATCAATACCTGGCATGGTGGCGGGGCCTATAAGAGAATTGAGAACAGTAAACCGGGGGCGAACTGGGCTACCAGACACCGTGCAAAGTTCTGTGCAGAAAATATAGACTTATTCATATCTACCTGTAAAGTCGCCACGAAAGAACTGATTCGTGGTTCTTTCTGTTATGCGGGAGAGGTGATGGAAGCAGGGATGCCACGAAATGATTTCCTAGTAAGACAGGAACTAAAAGCGGCAGAGGAGTCAGTACGCAGGTATTATCAACTGGACGAAGACACGAAGATTCTGTTGTATGCACCGACTTATCGCCATGGCAGTACAGAGGTTGTACTGGATGCAGATAGTCTTCTGGAAAATCTGGAGCAGAATGGGGAAAAATGGGTATTTCTGTATCGTGCCCATCGTTATCAGGATGCAGATATGAAATTGCGTGTGAACGGTAAACGCGTCCTTCCGGCATCGGAATACCCGGATATGCAGCAGCTGCTGGCAGCAGCAGATATGATGCTAACTGACTATTCTTCCAATATCTGGGACTACTCTTTTTTATATCGTCCGTGTTTCCTTTATGCACCAGATCTGGAAGAGTATCTGGAAAAGACCGGATTCTATGTGGATATTCATCAGTGGCCGTTCCCGATTGCCGGTACGCAGGAAGAGTTGTGGCATCTGATAGAGGAATATGATGAACAGGATAACCGAAAGAAGATCGAAGAACATCACAGGATGATGGGCAACACAGAGACAGGTCATGCCTGTGAAGAGATTAGAAGGAGAATTGCCGAGGTGTGTGGAAAATGAGCAGGTGGATCAGAGAGATATACCGCTATGTGACGTTGAAGATACTGTTTCCCTGGCAATATAAAAGAAACTGTAAAAAGCCGTTAAAAGAGAAAAAAGCCATATTTCTGGAATCTCAGCTGCCTTCTTTATCAGACAGTCTGCAGGTACTATATGACCGTCTGGAGAAAGAGGAAGGATGGGAACTTCACATTCATTGTCTGCGAGAGTCCTTTGTAGACAAAGGCACCTTTATTCGTCTGGCTATGAAGTGCCTGGAAGATATGGCGGATGCAGAGTATGTATTTTTATGTGATGCCAGCAGAGTGGTAAGCTGTATCCATCCAAGATGGGAGACTGTGATTACGCAGCTCTGGCATGGATGCGGAGCATTTAAGAAGTTTGGTATGAGCACTGCGGATCTGATTTTTGGTGGAAGCAGAAAAGAATATGAAAAATATCCCTATTATAAGAATCTGGATTATGTGACCGTATCCAGCCCTGAGGTGGCATGGGCCTATGAAGAGGCTATGTGTCTGAAGAAGAATTCCGGACAGATACAGCCGATCGGGATCAGCCGGACAGATGTGTTTTTCTGTCAGGAATTTCTGGAACAGGCCAGACAAAAGGTACGGGATGAAGTGCCACAGGCAGCTGATAAAAAAGTACTTTTGTATGCTCCTACCTTCAGGGGAAATGTAAGTAAGGCAGAGGCTCCGGATGCACTGGATATGGCAGCAATGGCAAGGGAACTTGGTGAAGAATATATTCTTCTGATCAAGCATCATCCGGTGGTAAAGAACCGGCCACAGATACCGGAAGAAGCGAAGAACTTTGCTTTTGATGTGACAGAAAGTCTGGAGATTGAGGCGTTGCTTTGCAGCTGTGATCTCTGTATTTCAGATTATTCTTCTCTGATATTTGAATATTCGCTGTTTGAGCGGCCTTTAATCTTTTTCGCCTATGATCTGGAAAATTATGGAGACTGGCGGGGATTTTATTATGATTATGAAGAACTGACTCCAGGTCCGGTGGTACGGACCACGGAGGAAGTGATTGCCTATATTAAAAAAACAGAAAATGGGTTTGATCCGGAGGAGATCCGGGCATTCCGGAAACGATTTATGAGTGCCTGTGACGGGCATGCGACAGACCGGCTGATTGAGCTGGTAACAGAACGGAGGCATTAGACATGGAAAAGACAAATGTATTTGGTGTGGTACTGGCCGGCGGAATCGGAAGCCGTATGGGTAATGTAGAAAAACCAAAACAGTTTATGGAGGTAGGCAAAAAGCCGATTATTATTCACACGATTGAGAAATTTGTGGTACAGCCACAGTTTGAAAGAATTATTGTGCTCTCTCCAAAGGCATGGCTGAATTATACAAAAGATGTGATTCGAAAATATATCAGGGAAAAAGATAAGATTGATGTGATTGAGGGTGGAGCAACCAGAAATGACACAATTATGAATGCGATCAGTCATATTGAGAAGCAATATGGTCTGGACGAGGAGACAGTGATTGTTACGCATGATTCCGTGCGTCCGTTTGTGACACATCGAATTCTGGAGGAAAATATTCATTATGCCAGAGAGATGGGAGCCTGCGATACGGTGATACCGGCAACAGATACCATTGTAGCCAGTGCCGATCATGAGATCATCAGTGATATCCCGGATCGTTCCCAGATGTATCAGGGACAGACACCGCAGAGTTTTAAAGCATGGAAGCTGCGCCAGGTATTTGAGGCACTGACAGAGGAAGAAAAAAAGATTCTGACGGATGCCTGCAAGATTCTGGTTCTGAAAGGAGAAAAAGTGCATCTGGTTCAGGGGGAAGTATCCAATATCAAGATTACTTATCCACATGATCTGCGTGTTGCGGAGGCAATTCTGGGAGGAGAGAAGACATGCTGAATACCGTTTATCAGTTAAAGGCACCGCGGCAGTTCGAGACAGTATTTAAAGATATTCCGCTGGATGACAGACATGTACTGGTGCGTCCTACCCATTTATCTATTTGCCATGCGGACCAGAGATATTATCAGGGAAACCGGCCGGAGGCAGTCTTACGTTCCAAGCTTCCAATGGCACTGATTCATGAGGGAATCGGTAAAGTTGTCTATGATCCCACCGGAACCTATCGGATAGGGGAAGAAGTAGTGATGATTCCCAATCATCCGGTGGAAAAAGATGATATTATTGAAGAAAACTATCTGCGCAGTACGAAATTCTGTGGAAGCAGCAAAGATGGATTCATGCAGGAATATGTGTCGCTGCTGCCAGATCGTCTGGTGCGCCTGCCGGAGGGAATTGACAAAATTGTGGCTGCTTTTACGGAGATTGTATCGGTCAGCTATCATGCAATCAGCAGATTTCAGAAGTTTTCTCATTCACGCAGACGAACCATCGGTGTATGGGGAGACGGCAACCTGGGGTATATCACATCCCTGTTGTTAAAGAAGATGCTGCCGGATAGCAAGGTATGTATTTTTGGCGTAAATGCGAATAAGCTCAGTGATTTTTCCTTTGCGGATGCTACCTGTCTGGTATCAGAGATCCCGGAAGACCTGCTGCTGGATCATGCTTTTGAGTGTGTGGGTGGCAATGGATCTGCCATAGCCATTAACCAGATTATCGATTACATTCAGCCGGAAGGTACCATCAGTATACTGGGAGTCAGTGAAGATCCGGCACCAATTAATACCAGAATGGTACTGGAAAAAGGACTTCACATTTTTGGAAGCAGCAGAAGCGGACGTGCAGATTTTGAGGGACTGATGGAATTATATAAAAAGAATCCGGATATACCAGAATACCTGGAGAATATCGTGGGAACGACATTTGAAGTAGAATCCATCAAAGATATGACCGAGGCTTTTGAGACAGATATTCACAAGCTGATCGGAAAAACTGTCATGATCTGGAAAGGCTGATCGGATCAGACAACAAGGAGCAGTAATTATGGGAAAAATAAAAGAAACATTAAGAAATACACCACTTTTATCTGTCTGGCATTTTGTCAAGACAAAGCCGCCAGTAAAGCAGATGCGTTCACTGGCAGGAAAATGGCGCCGTTATTATACACTGAAGATCAAGCTCCCACGTATCTATCGTAAGTATGCCAGTCAGCCGGTAGATGAAAAGAAGGTGGTTTTTTTTGAAGTGAGACTGGCGGAACTGACTAACAGTCTTCAGACGCTTCACAGGACCATTACCGAGATGGGAGGGTATGAGGTACATACCCATTTCCTGAGACTGTCCTTTGCCAGCAGAAGACAGTATGATAAGAACTGTGTGGAATTTGTAAAAGATATTGCAACTGCAAAATATATATTTGCTGATGAGGCATCCAATGTACTCAGCTGTGTGCCAATGCGTCCGGAGACGATTGTGACTCAGACCTGGCATGGATGCGGGGCATTTAAAAAATTCGGATTCAGTACAGCAGATCTGATCTTTGGACTGAATCGGGAACAGCAGCTAAAATATCCATTTTATAAAAACTATACTTATGTGACCTTAAGCAGTCCGGAAGTAGCATGGGCTTATGAAGAGGCCATGAATCTGTCGGATCGTCCGGAGGTGTTAAAGGCTACCGGAATCAGTCGTACGGATGTATTTTTTGATCCGGACTTTATTGCGAAAGCTTATGAAAAACTGCATCAGCAGATGCCAGAAAGTAAAGGCAGGAAAGTTATTCTCTATGCACCGACATTCCGGGGAAGAGTTGCCCATGGTGAAGCACCGGATAAGCTGGACATTCCAATGTTCCAGAAAGCACTGGGAGAAGAATATGTGCTGTTGATCAAGCAGCATCCGTTAGTAAGAGTTCGTCCGGAAGTTCCGAAGGAATGCAGAGGATTTGCCATGGATGTGACAGAAACAATGGCGATTGATGATCTGCTTTGTGTGGCGGATATCTGTATTTCTGACTATTCTTCACTGGTATTTGAATATTCGCTGTTTGAAAAACCGATGATCTTCTTTGCCTATGACAAGGCGGAATACGATGACTGGAGAGGGTTCTATTATAATTACGAAGAGATGACTCCAGGACCGATCTGTACAGAGAATGAAGAAATGCTGGATTATATCCTGCATCTGGATACCAGATTTGACAAACAACAGATCATTGATTTTAAATATAAGTTTATGCGTTCCTGTGATGGTCATGCAACAGAGAGAATCCTGGATATGGTCATGGGAGAGCAGAAAAGCGCCAAAAAGGAGGCAGCAGCGAAATGAAACTATTGTCCGTGATACTTCCGGCATACAACGAAGAGAAGATGATTGAAAAAGCACGGGACACATTAGGCCGGATCTTAAGTGAACAGGACATTCCATATGAGATCGTATTTGTAGATGACGGATCGAAGGATCAGACGTGGTCAGAGATTGAAAAAGCAGCAGAAAAAGATAACCATGTGGCGGGAGTGCATTTTTCCAGAAACTTTGGGAAAGAATCTGCTATGATGGCTGGTCTGGCCAGTGCAGGAGGAGATTGCTGCGTGGTAATGGACTGTGATCTGCAGCATCCGCCGGAAACGGTAGTAGAGATGTATCGTCTCTGGGAACAGGGGTATGAAGTAGTAGAAGGTGTCAAGCACAGCCGTGGAAAAGAAAGCCTGGCACACAGGGCAAGTGCGGGAATGTTTTATAAGATTATATCCAAGGCAGTAGGCATCGACATGTCCAGAGCGTCTGATTTCAAGCTGCTGGATCGGAAGGCAGTGGATGCGCTTTTAGAGATGCCGGAACGGAATGCTTTTTTCCGTGCCCTGTCTGCGTGGATTGGATATAAAACCACATCAGTGGAATTCGATGTGCGGGAAAGAGAAGAAGGAGTATCCAAGTGGTCTACCAAATCACTGATTCGCTATGCCATTACGAATATTGTATCCTTTTCCTCGGCACCAATGCAGCTTGTAACCGGAGCAGGAGTGTTTATGTTCCTGTTGGCTGTCGTACTGGGAATTCAGACACTGGTTCATTATTTTACCGGTAATGCCGTAGAGGGATTTACAACAGTGATTCTGCTGCTGTTGCTGATAGGAAGCATTCTGATGATCAGTCTTGGAATTATTGGCTATTATATTTCAAAGATCTATGAAGAGGTAAAAGGAAGACCTCGTTACCTGATTTCCAGAAAGATTGACAGTCAGGTAAAGGAGCAGAGAAACAGATAAATAAAAAAGATTCCGCACAGGAAAGATGGGAGGAAAGAATGAAGATATTTGTAACAGGTGTTGCAGGTCAGCTGGGACACGATGTCATGAACGAACTGGCAAAAAGAGGATATGAAGGAATCGGAAGTGACCTGGCTCCGGAATATACCGGGATTCAGGATGGCAGTGCAGTGACAAAAATGCCATATGTATCGCTGGATATTACAAATAAAAACGCTGTAGAACAGACACTGGAACAGATCCACCCAGATGTGGTGATTCATTGTGCCGCATGGACTGCAGTGGATATGGCTGAAGACGATGACAAGGTAGAGAAGGTACGTGCAGTCAATGCAGGGGGAACAGAGAATATTGCACTGGTCTGCAAAAAACTGGACTGCAAGATGGTCTATATCAGTACGGACTATGTTTTTGATGGTCAGGGAGAGACCCCATGGGATCCGGACTGCAAAGACTATAAACCAATGAATGTATACGGACAGACCAAGCTGGAAGGCGAACTGGCAGTCAGCCGCAATCTGGAAAAATATTTTATCGTCCGTATTGCCTGGGTATTTGGGGTTAACGGTAAGAACTTTATCAAAACGATGCTGAATGTGGGCAAAACTCATGATACGGTTCGTGTTGTAAAAGACCAGATTGGTACACCGACCTATACTTATGATCTGGCAAGACTTCTGATCGATATGGTTGAGACCGACAAATATGGTTATTATCATGCTACCAATGAGGGCGGTTATATTTCCTGGTATGATTTTACATGTGAGATTTATCGTCAGGCAGGATATGACACAAAGGTGATACCGGTAACGACAGAAGAATATGGCATGTCCAAGGCAGCACGTCCATTCAACAGCAGACTGGATAGGAGCAAGCTGGTAAAGAACGGATTTACTCCATTACCGACCTGGCAGGATGCGTTAAGCCGATACCTGAAGATAATCCAGGGGTGAATCTATGAAGCAGTTAATGACAATACCGTCAGAGTTTTATCAGAACAGAAAACTGATCTGGACGCTGGCGAAAAATGATTTTCGTACCAAATATGCAGGATCTTATCTAGGTATCATCTGGGCTTTTGTACAGCCGGTGGTGACAGTGATGGTATACTGGTTTGTATTTGGCGTGGTACGACAGGGAGCACCAAAGGCGGTCCCATTTGTATTATGGCTGGTATGTGGCCTGGTGCCATGGTTTTTCTTTCAGGAAGCTCTGGTACAGAGTACCAATGCGTTGATAGAATACAGTTATCTGGTCAAAAAAGTAGTATTTAAGATCAGTATTCTGCCACTCATCAAAGTAATTGCCTCTTTATTTGTGCATATTTTCTTTGTAGCATTTACGCTGGTACTGTTTTGCTGTTACGGTTATTTTCCGGATCTTTATGTGATTCAGTTGCTGTATTACAGTTTTTGTGCATTTGCACTGGTACTGTCTATGGCCTATATTACCAGTGCAGTAGTGGTGTTTTTCCGTGACCTGACACATCTGATAACGATTCTGCTGCAGATTGGTATCTGGATGACACCGATTATGTGGGATTTTACGGATATGGGAATTTCGGAATCAGCCCTGGCTGCCAGAATCCTGAAGCTAAATCCGATGTATTATATTGTTTCCGGGTATCGAAATGCACTGATTGACAAACAATGGTTCTGGGAGCATCCTGGAATGACCCTGTATTTCTGGGCGTTGACAGTCATTTTGTTTGTGTTCGGGACAAGATTATTTCAGAAGTTAAAAGTACATTTTGCAGATGTGCTGTAAGAGGTAGAAAAGATATGAGTGATGTGGCCATTTCGGTGGAACACCTGAGCAAACGATATAAATTATATGAAAAGCCATCTGACCGGCTGAAAGAAGCACTGGGAAGAAAGGTGAATGTAAAAGAACACTATGCACTGCATGATGTGAACTTCCAGATTCAAAAGGGAGAATGTGTAGGAATTATTGGAACCAATGGTTCAGGAAAGTCTACGGTACTGAAGATCATCACCGGAGTGGTGAACCCTACGGAAGGGGAGGTAAAGGTAGATGGAAGAATTTCCGCACTGCTGGAGCTGGGAGCAGGATTCAATATGGAATATACCGGTCTGGAAAATATCTATCTGAATGGAACCATGATTGGATTTTCCAGAGAGGAAATTGACCAGAAACTGGATGCTATTCTCTCTTTTGCTGATATCGGAGAGTTTGTGCATCAGCCGGTGAAGACTTACTCCAGCGGAATGTTTGTCCGTCTGGCCTTTGCAGTAGCCATCAATATTGACCCGGAGATCCTGATTGTTGATGAGGCACTTTCCGTAGGAGATGTATTTTTTCAGTCTAAATGTTACAGAAAGTTTGAAGAATTCAAGAAGATGGGAAAAACCATTGTGTTTGTCAGTCATGATCTGGGCAGTATCAGTCGTTACTGCGACCGTGTGATACTATTGAACAAGGGCGTGATCCTGGACAGTGGCAATCCCAAAGAGATGATCAATCTGTACAAGAAAGTACTGGTGCAGATGGATGGCGAAAAGAATAAGGCGGCAGGAACAGAAAAAGAAGGTGTATTTGAGCGTCCGTTTAGCCGAAATCCCAATGTATTGGAATATGGAGGGCAGGAAGCCGAAATCGTGGATTTTACCATAGAAGATGAAAATGGACTGGCGGGAAATACCATTGAAAAAATGACACCGTTTACCATTAAATATAAAGTAGTTTTCCATGAGGATGTAAATGCACCGATTTATACGTTCACGATCAAGGATCTGAAAGGAACCGAGATCACCGGTACGAATACCATGTATGAAAGGGTAACGATTGAACCGAAGAAAAAGGGAGACAGCCAGATTGTCAGCTTTACCCAAAACATGAACCTGCAGGGCGGAGAGTACCTTTTGTCTATCAGCTGTACCGGATACGAGAATGGAGAATTCAACGTGTACCACAGACTATATGATGTGTGCAGTATTTCTGTGGTATCCGATAAAAATACCGTTGGATTTTATGATATGGATTCAGAGATAACAGTACAGGACAGCGGAGAATAAAGAATGAGAAGTAAGATTGGCAAGGTAGTCATAGATGCGGCTTATGGTCTGCAGACGTCTGAGCAGGCAACCGAAGAAGAAAGAAAAATAGAGGAGATTGTTTCCAACTGTCAGGAAAATGAATATAATGCCAAAATTGCCCGGGAGAAAAACTGGGCTATTTTGTTTTCCCTGTCCCATATAAGAGGAAATGCCATCGAGTGGCTTCCTGTTTCACAGGGAGAAAAAGTTCTGGAGATCGGCTCTGGTTATGGAGCGCTTACATCAGTTCTGGCAGAAAAATCAGGCTTTGTAACCTGTGTGGAACCTTCTCCGATAAAAAATAAGATCAATGCACAGCGCAATCGAAACAGGGAAGGAATCGAGATCTGTCAGGGGAACTGGATGGAAATATCTCCACATCTGAAAAAAACATATGACTGGATTTTTTTGATGGATGCATGGGGGGAAGCTGCAAGCTGGATCGATGGAGCAGATCCATGGGCGGAATTACTGAAAAGTGTGAAGGAGTACCTGGCACCGGGCGGAAAGATTGTGCTGGCATCGGATAACCGTCTGGGGCTGCGATATTTTGCCGGGTGCAGAGAACCCTATTCTCAGGAATACTTCCGTGGCATAGAAGGATATGCGGAAAATGCCGGAAAGAAGACATTTTCCCGTCCGGAGATGGAACAGGTGATACATTTGGCAGGACTGGAACAGATAGAGTTTTATTATCCATATCCGGATTATCATCTGCCAATGACGATTTATTCAGATGAACATCTGCCAAAAGTAGGAGAACTTTGGGATAATCTGCGTAATTTTGATCAGGAAAGATATCTTTTCTTTGATGAGATGAAGGCATTTGATCAGATTATTAAGGATGGATTGTTCCCGGTATTTTCGAATTCCTTTCTGGCTGTTATCCGGGCAGAAAAAGAACAGGTACCGCAGGCACGAACCATTTTTTCCAAATATTCCAATGAACGGGCAAGAGCGTTTGCCATCCGTACAGATATCTGGAAGGATGAAGAGGGCATCCGCCATGTCGGGAAAGCAGCGTGTTACCCGGAAGGACGCAGACATATAGATCAGCTGCCGAGCTGGATGGAACAGCTGACGGATGTCTATAAAGATGTGGGGATTACCATGAATACCTGTCATATGGGAGATGAGAGAATTGAGATCGATTTTCTGAAAGGTCAGACGCTGGAAGAAAAGATGGATCATTTCCTTTTGGAAGGAAAGGCAGAAGATGCCATCAGAGAACTGATGCGTTACATTCAGGCAGTGCGTCAGGCAGGCAGCAGCCAGAAATTCTATGTGACACCAGAGTTTGAGCAGGTATTTGGGCCGGTGTTGCTGCCGGAGGGACTGACCTGCGGGGCAGTCACAGATATCGATATGGTGGCCGGAAACGCTATTTGTTGTGAGCAGGGCTGGGTTCATATGGATTATGAATGGTCTTTTGACTTTCCGATACCGGTGAATTATGTCATTTATCGAATTATTCAGAATTATCTCTATGGAAATGTGGAGAGAAAAGCACTAAATAAGGAATTGTTGTATAAAAGAGCAGGCCTGACGGAACAGGAGATCGCACAGTATACAGATATGGAAGCAGCATTCCAGCATTATATTACCGGAAAGCATGTGCCGCTGCGGTATTTGTATGAAGAAATTTCACCTGGATGTGTGAATTTCCAGGCGGAAGAGGCGAACCGAAAGGCAGTTGCCCTGGCAAATGCCCAGGCGAATAAAGGAATTGAAGTATTTGTAGATACCTTTGAGATTGCCATGAATGGAATTCATGTGAACGGATGGGCGGTCAGCAAGGCAGATAAACAGGTCAGCTTTGCATTACTGGATGAGCAGGGCAGAGAACTGGAGACAGTCAGGACAGAATATTTGTATCGCCGGGATGTAGTAGATCAGTTCAAACTTAGCGGCAAGAACAGCAAAGCAGGGTTTCATCTGGAATGCAGACTGCCAGAAGCGGTTCAGAAGAATCGAAAGTTTACACTGGTGGCCAGGGATGGCAGCAGTGAGGTGCAGTTCCCGATACCTGTAGAAAAGCTGCGGATCAAGCAGAGCAGGATCGGAAAAAAACTGATGGATCTTCGGGGAGCAAAAGATACCATATCCTATATTGCACCTCATGAGATGGGGCTGTTTGGTGAGTCCGACAGTTATCGGGTGGAAAACCAGCGTTTTGATACCTGGAGAATGGCACATCAGTTTACCGAAAAACAGCGGATCAGTCAGCAGAAAACAGTTTTCGCAGAGAATCCAAAGATCAGTGTGATCCTGCCAGTAAGAGATGGACAGACAAAGGCAGCTGCAGAGACCCTGGAAAGCATACGTCATCAGACTGTAGCAAACTGGGAAGTGCTGATGGTCAGTGAAAAGAAGCTGAAAAAAGAGGATGAAAAAGTACGGGGAATCGCAGTAGAAGCAGATGCGGATCTGGGAGCCCGTATGGAAGCCGGAAGAAAGCAGGGAAAAGGAGACTGGCTGCTGTTTATGGAACCGGGAGATATTCTGGAACCGGGGGCATTTTACCAGATCTGTCAGAAAATCAACCGGGAAACGAAAGTAAAACTGATCTATTCAGATTCAGATAAAATAGATTTTGAGACACACACCATTTTTGAACCACAATTTAAGCCGGATGACAGCCCATATACCCTGCAAAGTGGCAACTATATTGGAAACAGTATCTGGATCCATGACAAACTGGCAGAAGAGGTGGGAGGTATCCGGGAAGGATATGGCAGTCAGCCACTGTATGATCTGATCCTGCGCTGCAGAGAGAAAACAGATCAGATATCCCATATCAGCGAAATTCTGTATCATGAGAGCTGCCCGATGGAGAGAGATCTGAAAGGCAGACAGGAGTTGTGCAGAAAATGGGATGATGGAAAACGGGTACTGGAAAGTTATTACGCTTCAGCACAGATCCAGGCACAGGTGACCTGGGCCAATTATCCACTGCGCTACCGGGTGAAATGGCAGGTAAAAGGAAGTCCAAAAGTATCTGTGATTATTCCGAATCAGGATCATATTGCAGATCTGGAGCAGTGCCTCAGATCCATACAGAAAAAGACTACCTATACCAATTATGAAGTGCTGGTAGTGGAAAATAACAGCCGTCAGCCACAGACCTTTGCCTGGTATGAGAAGATGCTGCAAAGATACAGAAAGGTAAAACTTCTGAAGTGGGAGAAGGAATTTAATTATTCTGCTATTAACAATTTCGCAGCAAAGCAGGCAGAAGGAGAGTATCTGATTTTCTTAAATAATGATACCGAAATCCTCACACCGGACTGGATCCAGGAGATGTTGTCTGTATGCCAGCAGAAAAAAGTAGGAGTAGTAGGGGCAAAGCTTTATTACCCGGATGATACCATCCAACATGCAGGGGTGATTCTGGGACTGAGCAATATTGCAGGACATCTGTTTGTGAAAGAGCCTGGCAATATCAGTGGATACATGGGAAGAGCCTGTACCATGCAGAACTTAAGTGCGGTAACAGCAGCCTGTATGATGGCATCAGCTGAAATATTCCGCAAAGTAGGCGGATTTGAAGAAAAACTACAGGTAGCCCTGAATGATGTAGACTTTTGTATGAAAGTTCAGGAAGCCGGAGAAATGGTTGTATTTCAGCCGGAGGCAGAGCTGTATCACTATGAATCTAAATCCAGAGGACTGGAGGACACACCGGAGAAAAAAGCACGCTATGACCGTGAGGTGGCTTATTTTCGTGGACGGTGGAAGGAAATACTGGAAAAAGGAGATCCATATTATAATGTGAATCTTTCTCGTACCACCTGGAACTGTACCTTCCGAATTCCGCCGGCAGCAGAGAGAAAATAATAATCAACAAAAGGAGCGCAGGCGTTACGATGTCAGATCTGAAGAAAAAACTGGATAAAGGAATCGCATATCTGAAACGAAACGGTGTGCGTAAGACAATCTGCCGGGCGGGACGAAAAGCCGTTCTGTCCAGAGAAGTTTCCTATGAGGCATGGCTGAAAGGGCATGTGGCAGATGAAAAAGAACTGGAAAGACAGAAAAAAGCGGTAGCAGAGCATCCAGTGAAAGTGGCAATATGGCTGTTTCCGGCAGCCGGACCGGGCAGTTCGACTCTGGAGAGTCTGATGTGTCAGAGCGCAGGCAGATTCCCGATTTTTACAGCCAGAGAGCTGCAGCAGCAGACGGAAGCTGTCGGATGGAAGAAGGCAGAATATGTTCTGCTGATCCGTGAAGGAACGCAGCTTCGCCCGGAGGCAGTCTATGAGATGACAAAAGAAGCTGCAAAACAGAAAAGATCTGCGGTACTGTATACGGATCATGATGTGGCCGGAACAGATGGACATCTGAAAAATCCGTTTTGCAAGCCGGATTATGATCCGGTATGGCAGAAGCAGCAGAATTATATGGGAAGTGTGCTTCTGGTGGAGCGGACGATAGCAGAGGCACTGGAGAGATGGCTTTTGGTGCAGGAACCGGATTTTATTCTGGCAGGAACGGAAAAATTTTGGAGGGCGCTTCTAAATCAGGCAGTTCAGTCAGCTAAAGATGTGATTCATCTGCCGGCATTACTGTATCACGTCAATGAAATACTGGAAACGGAGATGGCAGAGCTGTCATCAGTTCCCCCAATAGATGGCCGAAAGAGAAATCCGCTTTTGTCTGTGATTATTCCCAATAAAGATCATATCGAAGACCTGAGACTCTGCGTGAAGAGTCTTCTGGATCAGGGGGAATATGAATCCCTGGAGATCCTGATTGTGGAAAACAACAGTGAGGAGGAGGCCACCTTTCAGGGATATGAAGAAATGAAGAAGGCGGATGAAAGAATCCAGCTGTTAAACTGGAGTGGTGTTTTTAATTATTCAGCAATCAACAATGACGCGGTGAAAAAAGCACATGGAGAGTATCTGTTGTTTCTGAATAACGATACTAAAATAAAAGAACCGGGAGCATTGTGGGAACTGATGGATTGTATACAGAGAGAAAAAGCCGGTGCAGTAGGAGCAAGACTTTTTTATGGCGATCTGACCATCCAGCATGCAGGTGTAGTGCTTGGATACGGAGGAATTGCGGGACATGCCTTTGAAGGTATGTCGCAGACAGAATATGAGAACCTGCGTTACGCGAAGGTGATTCGGCAGATGTCAGCTGTGACGGCTGCCTGTATGTTGGTGGACCGCAGGGCATTTGAACAAATCGGGGGATTTACAGAAAAGCTGGGAGTAGCTTATAATGACATTGATCTTTGCATGAAGCTGAGAAAAGCAGGCTGGACGATACTGTATGATCCGGCTGCACAGATGTATCATTACGAGTCTCAGACCAGGGGATTTGAAATGAACACAGAGAAAGCAGAACGTGTAAAGCGTGAGGCAGAGTATTTCTGTCAGACATGGAAAGAGGAACTTCACAGGGGAGATCCATTTTATAATGCCAGTCTTACGCTGGAAAAACCAGATTTTTCCCTGAAAAGATAAAATCGGAGGAGAAGTATCAGATGAAAAATGAAAGAATCAATCGCAATACCATTCTGCTGATGTGGTTTTTGGTGGGACTGGGTTGCCTCTATATTTTCCATATGTACGTCATCGGCAATTATACCATTGCTTTTTACGATGTGGGTACCGATGGAAAAGATCAGTATATTATGTGGTATAACGGAATTGTAAACAGCCTGCGGGATGGCAATTTTTCTCCGTGGGATTTCCGAAACGGGTTCGGCATGAATACCATGGGACATCACCTGACAGAGCCGTTCCTGATTCCGATCTATATTCTGGGGGTGATCTTCGGACCGGAGCATATCACCTGGTATATGGTGTGGATGGAGATTTTCCGTATTTTTGTAGCGGCAACTCTGTGCTACTGGTATCTGTCAGAATTTGATTTCAGTGAGAAGTCCAAGCTGATTGCTACCGTGATCTATGCATTCAACAGTTACATGATGGTGTGGGGACAGCATTATGCACTGGGAAGTTCTGTAGTATATTTCCCTGCGATCCTGATTTTTGCAGAACGTGTTGTAAAAAAGAAAAAGTTCAGCATCGGACTTTGTCTGATCAGTTGTCTGGCTATGCTTAGCAGTTTTTATCAGGGCTATATGTGTATGTTCGGCGGCGGAGCCTATATCTGTATTCGTATTCTTATGCAGGAGAAGGAGACGATCCGGGAAAGAGGAAAGGCATTCTTTGCCGGAGCAGGAGCGATGATTCTGGGAGTTCTGATGTCTGCATGGCGTTTTTTCCCATCTGCAGCAGCACAGGTTGGTTCCAGCGAGCGTATGGCAGCAAAGCAGTCTCTGGTGGAACGTCTTTTCCACATCAGGCTGTGGAGTACGGGAATTAATAAGTCTGTTATTTACCGTCTGTTTTCCAGCTGTATTCAGGGAAACGGAAATGAGACATATGTGGGATCACGGAATTTTTATGAAGATCCGGAACTGTTCTTTTCTACCTTATTTGTTATTTTACTGATTCAGTATCTGGTATGCATTCCAAAACAGAAGGGCAGCAGACGCAGTAAATGTATGCAGTATCTCTGCGTGATCCTGTGTACAGCAAGTGTAGTGATTACGAACGTGACCACTTTATTTAATGGATTGTACGGCCCGTTTTTCCGTCACACATTTGTTCTGATGCCGGTGTTTGCTGTGATGATATGTCTGGTGCTGGATCGGATCTTGAAGGAAAAACAGTTAAATATGCCGGCACTGATCATTTCCGTACTGATGATTACTGCAGTTTATATGAAGGCTTACCGTATCCTGCCGGAACAGCAGTTCAAAGATAATGCTATGATTTTATGGCTGACCGGACTTGGGATGGCAGCTCTGTTATGGATGTACTGTAAGAATAAATTCCTGGATGGCAGGACCTGTTATACTTTGTTGCTGCTGATCGTGACGATCAATATCGTGTCAGACTCTTATCTGTGTTATAATGATCGTGTGGCACTGCCAAAGAATCATCCGGAATATTTTTCAGAGACCTATCACTCTGATGTCAATGCAGCACTGGACTGGCTGGAAGCCAATGATGATACTTTCTATCGCGTAGAAAAAGATTATTTTACCGCATCCAGCTGTTTTGATTCTCTGGCGCAGGATTATCGTGGCATCAGTGCTTACAATTCCAATCAGAATGCTGATATTAAAGAATTTGTAGCACAGATCTGGCCACAGCTGAATCATGAAAGGGATGTGAATCATATTCAGTTCATGAATGCTCTGTGGGACAGCACATTTGCCGGACTGACGGATGTCAAATATATTTTATCTAAGTCTGGAGATATGGATGTAGATGGTTACGAGCTGATCCATCAGGAGGGCGCTGTATATATATACCAGAATAGCAGAACACAGTCACTTGGCAAATTCTTCACACAGACTATGACTCAGGAACAGTATGAAGCCAATCAGGACAATCTGAATACCAGAGCCCTGCTGACGGATACTCTGATTCTGGAAGATGAGAATGAGAAAACATTAACAGATTCTGAAATAAAAGCATATGAAAAGAAAGAAATCAGTGGTATACTGACAGATGACAGCAGGAAAGTCTATGAGACAGATGCGCAGGATGACACCAAAACGGTTCCGTTTGTAGTAGAACTGAATCTGGATACGCAAAAACGGGCAGCTTATGAATCTGCAATCCTGGAGTTCACGATGCTGGCTGAAAAACGTACCGTTGTAACCGTACAGATCAATGACGGATACAGTCATGACTATGTACATAATTGGGAGACTGAACGGAAGATGCATATCGAGCTTCCAGAAGATGCACAGAAGGTAACACTGACAGTGGAGAATCCGACTGGTTATATCCAGATTAGTGATGTGCAGGTATATGGCACGGAAAAAGAACCGGCATTTTCTGATCAGGCAGAGATTACCGTGGAAGCACCGAAAAAAGACAGTCTTCTGAATGGTCATATCAGAGCTAAAGAAGATGGTTATGTGATGCTGGCAGTTCCGAATGAGAATGGCTGGAGTGTAACTCTGAATGGGGAAAAGCAGGAACTGTCCAATGGAGATTATGGATTTATCAGTTTTCCAGTGGCAGCAGGAGAATATAATATGACGGTAAAATTTACCGCACCGCTGCTTCGACTGGGGGGAGTAGTAAGTGTAATCAGCACATTGGTATTTATCAGTGTGGTAATTATGATAAAAAAACGGGAGAACATAAGGAGAAAGAAATGATCGATTTTAATGTGGCACCTTTTACAGGTAAAGAAACAGAATATATGCAGCAGGCCATTGCAAATGGAAAACTTTGCGGAGACGGACCTTTTACAAAAAAATGTTCCCAGTGGATGAAAGAACATTTTGAGAGCCAGCACTGTCTGCTGACTACATCCTGCACTCATGCGCTGGAGATGGCAGCATATCTGTGTGATATCCAGCCAGGAGATGAAGTAATTATGCCAGCCTATACCTTTGTATCTACTGCCGATGCATTTGTATTACGTGGCGCAAAAATCGTGTTCGTTGATATTAATCCAAAGACTATGAATCTGGATGAGAATCTGATAGAAGAAGCCATTACAGAAAAGACCAGAGCAATTGTACCGGTACATTATGCCGGTGTTGCCTGCGCGATGGATGAGATCATGGCGATTGCCAGAAAACATAATTTACTGGTAGTCGAAGACGCAGCTCAGGGAGTGAATGCATGGTATAAAGGAAAAGCTCTGGGAACCATTGGCGATTTTGGATGTTACAGCTTTCATGAGACAAAGAATTACACCATGGGAGAGGGAGGCGCTCTGTTATTCCAGGAAGATAAATATCAGGAAAAAGCAGAGATCCTGCGAGAAAAAGGAACTGACAGAAGTAAGTTTTTCCGTGGTCAGGTAGACAAGTATACCTGGGTGGATTATGGATCTTCTTACCTCCCAAGCGACCTGAACGCAGCTTATCTGTATGCACAGCTGGAACTGTTTAAGGAAATTAACGACAAACGTATGGCCATCTGGAATCTGTATAATGAGGCATTTGCATCTCTGGAAGAAAAACATCTGGTAGAACGTCCATTTGTTCCAGATTATGCAGTACATAATGCACATATGTATTATTTGAAGTTGAAGAATCTGGAGACCAGAACAGCGTTTATCCGTTATATGAAAGAGAATGGAGTGCAGTGTGTCTTCCATTACATTCCGCTTCATACAGCAACAGCTGGTCAGAAGTTTGGACGATTTCATGGGGAGGACCGCTATACGACCAGAGAAAGCGAAAGACTGGTACGACTGCCAATGTATTATAATCTGGATCTGGCGCAGGCAGAGCAGGTGGCGGAGCTTGTCCTGAAATTCCCAGGCTACCAGGAAATATAAGTATCGGGGGCATACATGGCAAGAAAAGAATATGGTACACAATGGGGAAAAATGATCACATCGATTTCTCCCGCCTATATCAAAAAAGGATACCGTTATCTGAAGCGACATGGCATGAAGCAGTTTCTGATTCGTCTGACAGAACGGTTTCAGCAGGAGGACATTGATTACGAGACCTGGTTTGGGTTAAATAAGGCAACAGAAAAAGAACTGCAGGAGCAGAGAAAGAATCCGCCGGAGCATGGACCGCTCATCAGTATCGTTGTGCCGGTATATCGTACACCGGAGATCTATCTGCGGGAAATGATTGAATCAGTTGTGAATCAGACTTACGGAAACTGGGAACTATGTCTGGCAGATGCCAGTCCAAAAGGCGAACAGCTTCGTCAGGATCTTAAAAAGATAAAGGGCAGAAAAACAAGAGAAGCTCTGATGAAGATTCCGGATGGAGATACGGAGCTGACTTCTGTGATCCGGGAGTACCAGTTAAAAGATTCCAGAATTCGTTATGAGATCCTGAAAGAAAATAAAAGTATCGCAGAGAACTCCAATGCAGCCATGGAGATGGCAACAGGTGATTTTGTGGGACTTCTGGATCATGATGATACCCTGGAACCAAACGCACTGTATGAAGTGGCAGGGAAGATCTGTGAAGATGACCGGGTAGATGTAGTCTATACAGATGAGGACAAAATCAACAGCAAGGGAACAAAACATCTGACACCAAATATGAAGCCGGATTTTAATCTGGATCTGCTTCGTTCCAATAACTATATCTGTCATTTGTTCGTAGTGCGGCGTATTTTAATGGAAAAAGTTGGTGGATTCCGCAAGGAATTTGATGGAGCTCAGGACTATGATTTTATTCTGAGATGTACAGAAGAGGCAGAGAAGATTGCTCATGTGCACAAAGTATTATATCACTGGCGGACGCATGAAAAATCTACTTCAGATAATCCGGAAAGTAAGATTTATGCATTTCATGCAGGCAGGCGAGCAGTAGAAGCCCATCTTCAGAGACTGGGGTTTCAGGCAGAAGTAGAAGAAACCTGCGATCTGGGATACTATCGGGTGAAGTATCCGGTGATTGGCAGTCCGATGGTGTCGATCCTGATCCCGAACAAGGATCAGCTGCAGACACTGAAAAAATGTCTGAAGTCTATCTGGGAAAAGACAGAATACACAAATTATGAAATCCTGATTATCGAGAATAACAGTACAGAAAAAGAAACGTTTGAGTTTTATAAAAAAATTGATGGCAGACATCATGTTCGTGTGCTTTACTGGGATAAGGAATTTAATTATTCTGCTATTAATAATTTTGGTGCAACACAGGCAAAAGGAGAATATCTGCTGCTTCTGAATAATGATACGGAAGTGATTACAAAGGGATGGATGAAAGAACTGCTGTCTCATTGCCAGAGACCGGAAGTGGGGATGGTGGGAGCCAAGCTCTATTTCCCGGATAACACCATTCAGTCAGCAGGAACGATCATCGGAATGGGCGGTATGGCAGATCATGCATTTGTCAATATGGACCGGAAGAAGTCGGGATATATGCACCGGGCATCCATTCAGGTGGATATGAGTGGTGTGACAGCAGCCTGTGCTATGGTAAAGAGATCTGTATATGAGGAAGTCCATGGACTGGAAGAAAAACTGACTGTTGCGTTTAACGATGTAGATCTGGGACTGAAGATTGTGACAGCCGGGTATTTGATCGTATTTGATCCATATGCAGAATTGTATCATTATGAATCAAAGTCCAGAGGCGTCAATGATGAGAAAAAAGAACGACATGCAAGGGAAGTAAAATATACCCAGGAGAAATGGGCAGATTTTCTGGCAGCAGGAGATCCGTGCTATAATCAGAATCTGACCCTGGCAAAGCATAATTTTTCTCTTCGCAAATAAAACCGGAGTATAGAAAATATATGGAAGTAACGGTAATTATACCAAACTGGAATGGAAAAGAATACATCAGCCAGTGCCTGGACAGTCTGAAAGATCAGAGTGTGGGGCAGGTGCCGGTGATTGTAGTAGATAATGCATCGGAAGATGGAAGCAGAGAATGTGTGGCAGAGCAGTATCCATGGGTGAAACTGATCTCGTTGGAACAGAATTACGGATTTTGCAGAGCAGTAAACGAAGGAATTCGTGCGGCACAAACAAAATATGTGATATTGCTGAACAATGATATCCGTGCAGATCGAGATTTTGTCCGATATCTGTTATTGCGTGCAGGTAAGAATGAAAAGCTGTTTTCCTGTCAGGCAAAAATGCTTCAGATGGATCATCCGGATCGCATTGATAATGCAGGCGATCAATACTGCGCGCTTGGATGGGCTTACACAAGAGGAAAAGACTGCCCGGCAGATAAGTTTTCTGAACCGGCAAAGATCTTTTCAGCCTGCGGAGGTGCGGTTCTTTATCGAAGAGAAGTGTTTGACCAGATTGGATTATTTGATGAAGCGCATTTTGCTTATCTGGAAGATGTGGATGTGGGGTATCGGGCACAGATCTGTGGCTATGAAAACTGGTATGAGCCTCAGGCGGTAGTTTACCACAAAGGCAGCGCAGCTACAGGATCCAGACACAATACTTTCAAAGTGTCTCATGCATCCAGAAATAATATTTATCTGATCTATAAGAATATGGCAAGATGGCAGATTCTCATTAACCTGCCATTTCTGTTCGCCGGATGTCTGATAAAGACACTCTATTTTATACCCAAGGGTCTGGGACATATTTACCTTGCTGGCCTGTGGAAAGGCGTACTGCTAAGCAGAAAAGGGGAAAAGTTTACACTTGTACCGGAAAATTTTGACAGATGTTGTAAAATACAGCTGACATTATGGCAAAATACATTTGGCTTATTAAGAAAAAATAAATAAAATTGTAATAAAATTGAAAGAATTATTGCAATTTTCAGATTCGTCATGTATGATGTAAAGGTACGTAGCTTATGAGGGGTGAAATACATTGATAAAGGATAACCAGCAGTATTTTAATCGACTGCATGTTCTGATTGATGCCCTGATTACAGCCGGCTCCTATATGCTGGCGTGGTTTATTCAGATTAAGGTTATAACCGGGGAAGAAATCGGTGTACTTCCGGCAGAGATGTACATGATGGTTCTGATACCGCTGATCCCGGGGATGCTTTTACTGAATTCCGCATTCAACCTGTATACACCAAAGCGGGTACAGGGGCGCAGATTAGAATTAAGCAATATACTAAAAGCAAATCTGTTCGGCATGCTGATTTTTATGGCAGCCGTTACATTGGTAAAGCAGCATGAGTTCTCCAGACAGCTGATCTTTATCTTTTTTGGATTTAATATTTGTTTTGAAACACTGGAGAGGGTCATTATCCGTTGGGGACTACGCAAGATCCGGCGCAGAGGAATGAATTTGAAGCATATTCTTCTGGTTGGTATGGGAGCGGCTGGCAAAGGATATATTGACCGTATTATGGATAATCCGGAATGGGGTTACCATGTATTTGGAATTTTAGATGACAATATGGAACGTACAGCCACCTACCGTGGGATACAGATGATCGGACGGACGGAAGATCTGGAGGATATTCTGAAGGAACATCAGCTGGACGAGATTATCATTGCGCTGAGTTTAAGTGAGTATTATAAACTGGCGCATATTGTTGCGGTCTGTGAGAAGTCGGGGGTGCATACTAAGTTAATTCCTGACTATGGCAATATCATACCAACCAGACCTTATACGGAGGACCTGATGGGACTACCGGTAATCAATATCCGGTATGTACCATTATCCAATACATTCAATGCAATGGCAAAGAGGACAGTGGATATTGTTGGATCACTGGTGTGTATTGTGCTGTTTTCACCGATCATGCTTCTGGCGGCGCTTCTGGTAAAGCTGACTTCACCGGGACCGGTAATCTTCAGACAGGAGAGGGTGGGTCTGCACAATCAGCCATTTGTAATGTATAAGTTCCGTTCCATGCAGGTACAGAGCAAAAGCGGGGAAAAGGCAGGCTGGACCACAAAGAACGATGTCAGAGTAACCGGAGTTGGAAAGTTTATGAGAAGAACCAGCATCGATGAACTCCCACAGCTTTTTAATGTTTTAAAAGGTGAAATGAGCCTGATTGGTCCAAGACCGGAACGTCCACAATTTGTGGAAAAGTTCAGAGAAGAGATCCCGCGCTATATGGTAAAACATCAGGTAAGGCCTGGAATGACAGGCTGGGCACAGGTGAATGGATACCGGGGGGATACTTCGATCCGTAAGAGAATTGACTGTGACCTCTATTATATTGAGAACTGGACCATGGGACTGGATATCAAGATCCTGTTCCTGACGGTTTTTAAAGGATTTATAAATAAAAATGCATATTAGACAACAGGAGAAAAAGGGGAACATTATGGCAAGAAGCAGAGACGAGCGCGAGAACAGAAGAGCCGGAAGAGAAGCCGGCCATACTACGCAGACAAATCAGCAGAATCCAAATGGACAGCAGTATTATCAGCAGAATCCGAACGGACAACAGTATTACCAGCAGAATCCGAACGGACAGCAGTATTACCAGCAGAATCCGAACGGACAGCAGTATTATCAGCAGAATCCGAACGGACAGCAGTATTATCAGCAGAATCCGAATGGACAGCAGTATTACCAGCAGAATCCGAACGGACAACAGTACTATCAGCAGAATCCGAACGGACAACAGCAGTACTACAGACAGAATCCAAACGGACAACAGCAGTATTATCAACAGAATCCATATGGACAGCAAAGATATTATCAGAATGCAAGAGGCCAGCAGGGATATGGTGTTCCTTATCAGGCAGAGATGGCGGAAGCGAATGATAAAAAGAAAAAGAAGAAAAAGAAACGTAAAGTATTATTCGTGTTTGAGATACTGTTATTGCTTGTACTGGCTGTTGGATTATATGCAGCGGCAACACTTTCCAAGGTGCAGCGTGTACAGCTGAAAGATGATGAGATCAAACAGAAGGTACAGGAACAGCTCCCGGAATATACGGCCAAGGCTCTGCAGGGGTATTGGAATATTGCACTGTATGGTGTAGACTCCCGTGAGAACCTGGATGTGGGCCAGAGTGATACGATCATGGTATGCAGCATTAACAAGGATACCAAAGAAGTAAAACTGGCATCTGTATATCGTGATACTTATCTGGAAACCGGCGATGGATCTTACAATTTCCGTAAGGCCACAGATGTTTATGGTATTTATGGAGTAGAACGTTCTATTCAGATGCTGAACGAGAACCTGGATCTGGATATTTCAGACTTCCTGACGGTTAACATGAATGTGGTTGCAGAAGTAGTAAATGATATCGGCGGTGTGGATATTGATGTTCGTGAAGATGAGATCAATTTCCTGAACGGTTATCAGAATGAAGGCTCTGAGATTACCGGCCTGGAAATCGTACCGGTAACATCAGCAGGGATGCAGACACTGAACGGACTTCAGGCATTATCCTATTGCCGTATCCGTTATACTGAGGCGATTGACTCCGAACATGAAGGCCTGGATTATGAACGTACTTACAGACAGAGAAAGGTACTGGAACAGATCCTGGAAAAAGTGAAGAAGATGGATCCAATCACAATTACCAATATCGTTAAGGATGTTATGGGTCAGGTATCTACCAGTCTTTCCACAACTGAGATCCTGAATCTTGCAAAGGATGTGGCTTCTTACAGTCTGACAGATACTACGGGATTCCCATTTGAAAAACAGACAGGCGATGTAGATGCAGGTGACTGCGTTATTCCGGTAAATCTTGCACAGAATGTTACAGAACTGCATCAGTTCTTATTTGCAAATGAAGACTATACACCATCTGATACAGTACAGGGCATAAGTGACGAAATTGCTTATCGTACAGGTATTTCATAAAGTAGATTTTGGGGGACTGTAAAGGCAGTCCCCCTGTTTGGTTCGGTCTGTAAAAAACAGGAAAGGGAAAAATATGGAATATAGTATTGATATCATCATTCCCACATATAAACCGGATGCAACATTTGAAAAACTGATCAGCCGGCTTCAGCGTCAGACAGTGAAACCACAGAGAATTCTTGTGATTAACACCGAAGAGGTACTGTGGGAACAGGCTGAGTTCGATAAATCACCATTTGTATTCGGAACACTGGCTGGTATGAAAATGGAGTTGTATCATATCAGAAAAGAAGAGTTTGACCATGGCGGCACACGGGCATGGGCAGCTGGAAAATCACAGGCAGAATACCTGATGTTTATGACACAGGATGCTATGCCTGCAGATCAATATCTGATTGAGCGACTGCTGACAATCATGACACAGGATCCAATGATTGGTGCGGCTTATGCAAGACAACTTCCGACAGCTGATTGTGGTATTATAGAGCGTTATACCAGAGAGTTCAACTATGGAGAAAACAGTCTGATCAAAACGGCAGAAGATATCCCTCAGATGGGAATTAAGACATTTTTCTGTTCGGATGTGTGTGCGATGTATCGGAGAAATATTTATCTATCTGTAGGTGGGTTTGTCCGTCATACGATTTTTAATGAAGATATGATCTGTGCCGGTACCATGATTCAAAAGGGATATAAGGTGGCTTATGCAGCGGATGCGAGGGTGATTCATTCCCATAATTACACGGCAATGGAACAGTTTCACAGGAATTTTGATCTGGCAGTTTCTCAGACAGATCATCCGGAAATATTTCAGGGAATTGCTTCAGAAGGGGAAGGAATGCGGCTGGTGAAAAAAACGGCCGGATATCTGATGAAAAAACGATATTATTATTTACTTCCTAAGCTAATCTGGCAGAGTGGATGGAAATATCTGGGATATCGTGCTGGAAAAAGTTATCGTCATCTTCCCCAAAAGCTGGTGCTGAAGTTTACTTCGGATAAAAGTTATTGGGAAAAAAGAATTTGAAGGACATCACAGATTGAACACAAATATCTGTTAAAATATTTAAATTATAAAAACAGGGGGATGGGAAGATGCACAGAAAAAATTACTGGCGCAGCCTTGCGGCACTGGCCATGGCAGCCTGCATTATGAGTGTATCCGCAGGCAGCATGAGTGTAGCTGCACAGGAAGCAACAGAAAGTGAACGGATTAAGATAGGATCTGATTTCTCTAAGAGAGAGAAGGAAGAAATGGATACAGAGGAGACTGAGACGGAAACAGAGAGTGAAGCACAGAAAGAAAATGCTTCAGATCAGAAAATTGGAAATCTGATTGGAACGACTGAACTGCTGGAGGAAAAAGATCAGCAGAGCCTGCCTGATATCTCCGCTGTAGCAGAGAATGTTATGCCATCCATTGTAGCGATTACCAATGCCGGAGTAGAGACAATCAGCTACTACGGAACAGAATATCAGATGGACAGTGAGAGCACTGGATCTGGTATCATTGTAGGAAAAAATGACAGTGAACTGCTGATTGCTACCAACCAGCATGTGGTAGAAGGTGCCGAGGAACTTACCGTATGCTTTACTGTTGATGCGGAGGATAAGGATAAATTAGTTCCTGCTCAGGTGAAGGGGACTGATTCGACATGGGACCTGGCTGTGATAGCAGTGAATTTAAGTGACATCAGCGAGGATGTGGCAGGAAAGATCAAAGTAGCACAGATGGGAGATTCCGATCAAACTGAGGTGGGAGAATATGCAGTAGCCATTGGCAATGCGTTAGGATATGGACAGTCAGTAACCTTTGGCATTATCAGTGCCCTGAACCGGGAGATTTCTGTTTCTACTAATAATGGAGTAGTAACAAATCCTATGATACAGACAGATGCAGCCATTAATTTTGGCAACAGCGGTGGTGCACTCCTGAATTTAAAGGGAGAACTGATCGGTATCAATTCAGCAAAGGCAGCAGAGACCGGAGTGGAAGGCATGGGATATGCCATCCCGGTCAATACAGCCAAGCCAATTATCGAAGATCTGATGAATCAGGTGACCAGAACAAAAGTCCGTGCAGAAGATGCCGGAGCATTGGGACTGGTTCCGGTAGATGTATCTGAGGAAGCGAGACAGATATACAACATTCCGACTGGTGCCTTTGTATATGAACTGACAGAAGGCAGTGCCGCAGAAAAGGCAGGAATTCGTGAAGGTGATATCATTGTCAAGCTGGACAAGACAGGAATTAGTTCCAAGAGCGAGCTCCTGGATCGGATGCAGTATTACGCAGCAGGCGAGACGGTAGCCGTTACTGTAAAACGTTCTGGCTCAGATGGATATGAAGAAAAGGTAATAGAAGTAGAACTTGGAAAAAAGAGTGACCTTCCGGGATATCAGAACAGTGCGCAGGATGACAGTGATACACAGGATTCGGAAGAAGAGACAGAAGGATCTGATAACAGTCAGGATGGAGAAGGCTATCAGGACTGGTATGACTTTGGAGGAAGAGGCCAGATCCCGTTTTCTGATGGAAACGGGGATCTTGGAGATCTGTTCCGTTACTTTGGATTTTAAACAGCAAATGCCATGGGAAAACCCATGGCATTTTTTAAAATTATGCTTGTATAAAAAACAGATGTATGTTAGTATTACTTATTATGGGTTCAGTATGCGTCAATAAAAGGAGAAAAATACGTGTCAGAAGAAAAGAAGACAGAAGAGTTAATCGAAGAGACAACAGCATCCTCGACAGAACATGACACAGATGAATATGAGAAAGTCTGCTGTATCTGCCACAGGCCGGAGAGCAAGACAGGTAAGATGATTGAGCTGATGCCTAATATGTGTATCTGTCCGGACTGTATGCAGAAGTCCTTCGACAGCATGAGTAAAATGGATGCGAATACTTATCAGGAACTGATGGAGATGTCTAAACGTTTCCCCAATATGCAGATGATCAATGTATCTGATCTGACCAATCAGGTGCCTCAACGGCAGAAGGTAAAGAAGAAAAGCAAAGCACCTGCATTAGACCTGAAGTCTGTTCCGGCACCCCATAAGATCAAAGAAAAGCTGGATGAATATGTCATTGGTCAGGAATATGCAAAAAAGGTGATTTCTGTAGCCGTATACAATCATTATAAACGAGTGGCTACCGGAACAATGGACGATATTGAAATTGAGAAGTCTAATATGTTGATGATTGGACCAACAGGATCTGGGAAGACCTATCTGGTAAAGACACTGGCCAGGCTTCTGGATGTGCCGCTGGCAATTGCAGATGCGACATCCCTTACAGAGGCAGGGTATATCGGAGACGACATTGAAAGCGTAGTATCCAAGCTGCTTGCTGCCGCCGGGAATGATGTGCAGAAGGCAGAGCAGGGAATCATTTTTATAGATGAGATAGATAAGATAGCAAAGAAAAAGAACACAAATCAACGAGATGTCAGTGGGGAATCTGTTCAGCAGGGAATGTTAAAACTTTTAGAAGGCAGTGAAGTGGAAGTCCCGGTGGGCTCCAACAGTAAAAATGCCATGGTCCCGTTGGAGACAGTGAATACCAGGAACATATTGTTTATTTGTGGAGGCGCCTTTCCAGGTCTGGAAGACATTATAAAGGAACGATTGACGAAACAGTCATCGATGGGATTCCAGGCAGACCTGAAGGATAAATATAATGACGACCCGAATCTTTTAGAAAAAGTAACCATAGAGGATATTCGCAGTTTTGGAATGATTCCTGAATTTATCGGACGTCTGCCGATTATATTTACCCTGAAGGGGCTGGACAAAGATATGCTGGTTAAGATTTTAAAAGAGCCGAAGAATGCGATTTTAAAACAATACCAGAAACTGCTGGCGCTGGACGAAGTAAAGCTGGAATTTGAGGATGGAGCTCTGGAAGCCATTGCTGAAAAGGCGTTGGAAAGGAAAACAGGAGCCAGAGCACTTAGGGCAATCATTGAAGAAATAATGCTCGATATCATGTATGAAATTCCCAAAGATGATAATATTGGTAAAGTAACGATTACCAGGGAATATGTGGAGCATAAAGGCGGCCCGAAGATTACCTTGAGAGGAGATATGGTAATTTATGGATGAATTACAGGAACAGTTCACGAAGATACTTACAAAATTAGTAGAGGATGCCAAGACTAAGAAGAATGTGCTGACTTATAAGCAGGTAAATGATGCTTTTGCTTCCATGCCAATCAACGAAGAGAAGATGGATCTGATTCTGGAGTATCTGGAAAAGAACAATATTGATGTGTTGCAGGATGATAATGTGGATGATACAACAGATTTGCTGTTGGATACCGATGATGAAGTGATTCTCAGCGAAGAAGATGAAGTTGAGATTATCGATGATGCAGACGTACTGGAGGGTGTCAGTACAGAGGATCCGGTACGTATGTATCTGAAAGAGATCGGAAATGTGCCATTGTTATCCACAGAGGAAGAGGTGGCCCTTGCACAGCGTGTAGAAGCTGGTGATGAGAGTGCCAAGAAACAGCTGATCGAGGCAAACCTGAGACTGGTAGTCAGCATTGCCAAGAAATATGTAGGCCGTGGTATGCCGTTCCTGGATCTGATTCAGGAGGGAAATATGGGACTGATGAAAGCGGTAGATAAGTTTGACTATTCCAAGGGTTTTAAGTTCAGTACCTATGCAACATGGTGGATCAGACAGGCGATTACCCGTGGTATTGCAGATACCGGAAGAACGATTCGTGTGCCGGTGCACATGGTAGAAACGATTAATAAGACACTTCGTATGACCAGAACACTGCTGCAGGAACTGGGACGTGAACCGACCCCGGAAGAAGTGGCGGAAAGACTTGGTGTACCAGTGGCCAGAGTAAGGGAAGTTCTGAAAATTTCCAGAGATCCGGTATCGCTGGATACACCAATTGGCGAGGAAGATGACAGCCATCTGGGTGATTTTATAGAAGATGATTCAGCACTGTCTCCAGCAGATTCAGCGGCATTTTCCATGCTGCGGGAAGAACTGAGTACTGCACTGGAATCACTGACCGACAGAGAAAGACAGGTAGTACAGCTGAGATTTGGTCTGATAGATGGAAGGGCACGTACTCTGGAAGAAGTAGGAAAAGAATTCAATGTTACAAGAGAACGTATCCGTCAGATTGAGGCAAAAGCACTCAGAAAACTGAGACATCCATCGAGAAGCAAAAGATTGCGGGACTTCCTGGTATAAAAAGACATAAAAAAAGAGTGTGCTTTGGCACATTCTTTTTTTATGTCTTTTTATACGATATAGAAATAACAGTTAATATCCATTAGTGATATGATCCTGATAAGTGCCGGAATCCAGCCACAATCCACAATATGGACATTCCTGATATTCCTGTGTTATATTGGCTCCGGAATTAGCTGCTGCAGATTCAGCTGCTTCGTGTTCACCGTATGGAGAATATCCAGATGCGTCAGGAGTGGTAGAGAACCACTGGTAACAATATGGGCACTGTGCATAAGAATCACTGCTTCCACTGGAAGAACTGCTGTCAGAAGAAGTGCTGTCACTGGAAGTGTCATCAGGCTGAATACCATACATATCAGCATAAGCCTTTTCCTGTGCATAATGTCTGGAATATTCGGAAGAACCATCAGAATCAGGTGTAGTACTGAAACTCTGATAACAATAAGGACAAGTCTGAGTGGCAGAACTGTTTGCAGATGTATTGTTCTTATTTGTATTAGTTTCATTTGGCTGAACGGAAGTTTTTTTCTCGGTCTGAGAAGTGGAAGGCTTCTTGGTGGAAGAAGCAGCGGTCTTCCTTTCTGTCTGTTTTTCGGTGATCTTTTCAGTTTCTGTCTCGGTCTCTGTTTCTGTTTGTGTTTCTGTTTCAGTTTCTGTCTCTGTGGCTACAGGCTTGCGACGGCAGCCAGACAGCAGCAGAGTAGAACTGACTGCCAGAAGAAGCATGAGCTTCCATGTCTTTTTCATATTAATTTATTCTCCCCTTTGATTCAATATGTCTTAGTATAATGCAGATAGACAGAGAAATCAAGAATTTCCTTTAGAGTTCCGAATACAATGAAACAGCCGGTAGGGGAGCTACCGGCTGTCTCGAGGGGAGTATAAATAATTAATAAGGGGTTGTAAGAGTAGTAACTCTTACAGGAGACATTATAATATAATTTGGTAAAAATTGCAATACATATTTTGAAAATATTAAGAAATAATAAATACTGTAACAAAAAATTAATATTTTCAGGAGGTATTTAAGATGGCAAGAAATAAAAATCTTCAGGATAAGAATACGGTAAGCGGAAATAAAGCGGAATCGAATATGTCAAATTGTGGGAAAAATGAGAATTCCACAAAAAACCGCACCTCTAATTCCAGTAAAAATACAGAGAGTAAGTACACTGCTAAAAAAGATATGGATGAAGAGGAATACTAGTCCATCAGCCTGAGGATAAAAACAGCATCACAGCCGGCCGGAATATTCTGGTCGGCTGTGATGCTGTAGCAGATATTAACACAGTTGTTGACCTTTTGTTTTTGATATCATATTGTGTAATATAGAATAACCGGGAGGCTGTTATGAGATTTCATATGCTTGCGCCAGATGAGATGGAACATTATCTGCTGGATGATAGTAGTCTGATTATTGATTTGCGAGAAAGGAAAGACTATGAAAAGGGGCATATCGGGAATGCGGTAAACGTTCCCTATCATGACTGGAAAAACTATACACACAGCGCAGAATTTCAAAAAATACAAAAGAATAAGAATGTGATACTTTACTGTGAACGTGGACCGACCAGTTTTGCAGCTGCAAAAGAACTGACAGAAAGAGGAATTCCGGTCAGTGTGCTGGTAGGGGGGATCAGAGCTTATCGGGGGAATTTAAAAGAGAAATATTGACAGATGGTGCTTTAGAACCTTAATATAGAAAGGTATACAAAGAGATATGAGAGAAGGAAGAAAAACGGAGGAAGTCCTTTAGTATGGAAAGAATAGAACTGATTGCGCCATGTCATTTCGGGATGGAAGCAGTACTGAAAAGAGAGATTCTGGATCTGGGCTACGATGTTAGCAAAGTGGAAGACGGCAAGATCACATTTATTGGTGATATGGAAGCAGTCTGTTATGCAAATGTGTTCCTGAGATCGGCAGAACGTATACTGATCAAGGTCGGAACTGTGCATGCGGAGACATTTGATGAACTTTTTGAAGGTACAAAAGCGCTTCCATGGGAACAATATATTCCGGAGAATGGAAGGTTCTGGGTGGCGAAGGCCACTTCTATTAAGAGCAAACTGTTCAGTCCGTCAGATATTCAGTCTATTATGAAAAAGGCGATGGTAGAACGGTTAAAATCATTGTATCATAAAGAATGGTTTACCGAAGATGGGCCATCTTATCCGATACGGGTGGCTTTCATGAAAGATGAAGCAGTGATCGGACTGGATACATCCGGGGAGTCTTTACATAAAAGAGGCTATCGCAGACTGACCAGTAAGGCTCCGATTACCGAAACACTGGCTTCTGCACTGATTCTGTTTACACCATGGAAAAAAGACCGCATTCTGGTGGATCCATTTTGCGGAAGTGGCACATTTCCTATTGAAGCAGCGATGATAGCGGCCAATATAGCGCCTGGAATGAGCCGTAGCTTTCTTGCAGAGCAGTGGAGCAATCTTGTCCCGAAAAAGAGCTGGTATAATGCCATGGACGAAGCACAGGAGCTGGTGGATGACAAAATTGAGACGGATATTCAAGGGTATGACATTGATCCGAACGTAGTAAAAGCTGCAAGGGAGAATGCCAGACTGGCAGGGGTTGATCATCTGATTCATTTTCAGCAAAGGCCGGTATCAGCCTTGAATCATCCAAAGAAGTATGGATTTGTGATCACAAATCCTCCATATGGAGAGCGTATTGAGGAAAAAGCCAACCTGCCACAGCTTTATCGGGAGATTGGAGAAGCTTTTCAACGACTGGACTGCTGGTCAGAATATGTGATTACCGCATATGAAGATGCAGAAAAATATATTGGAAAAAAAGCGGACAAAAACAGGAAAATCTATAATGGCATGATGAAGACTTATTTTTATCAGTTCCTGGGCCCAAGACCGCCAAGACAAAAAGAAGGAAAATGACAATCAAAAAAATAGAAAAACTGTTTGCAGTGACGTTGGCCTTTTTGTGTACAGGGCTGGCTGGCTGGCTTTACGTAGTTACCAGAGAGGAAGATGGTACTGTTGTATACAGAGAACGGCTGGTTACAGAAGAAAAAGCAGAATTACCGGCAGTATACGATCTTAGAGAGCAGAAAAAAGCACCTGCTGTGAAAAATCAGGGGGAACTGAGTACCTGCTGGGCGGTAGCAGCATCTTCAGCTCTGGAATCTGCTCTCCTTCCCAGGGAAAAAGAGGTATTTGCGGCAGATCACATGTCTTTACAGAATTCCTTTTCACGGAAACAGAGCGATGGGGGAGATTATACGATGGTGATGGCCTATCTTGCAGGATGGCAGGGACCGGTTCTGGAAGCAGAAGATCCATATGGGGATGGAATCTCAGATGAGTCTCTGACTGCAGTGAAACATGTGCAGGAAATGCAGGTTTTGCAGGAAAAAGATTACCAGTCAATTAAAAGTGCCATCTATCAATATGGAGCAGTACAGTCTTCACTTTACATGGATATGGATACAGCATTTTCTTCTTCGGTTTATTACAACCAGATAAATCATTCCTATCTGTATCCGGGAGAAAAAAAAGCGAACCATGATATCCTGATTATTGGATGGGATGATGCTTATCCGGCAGAAAAGTTCAACTATCAGACAAAACAGGATGGGGCATTTATCTGTCAGAATAGCTGGGGAACGGAATTTGGGGAAGAGGGGATTTTTTATGTTTCCTATGAAGATGGAAGTATCGGAAAAAATGCGATTTGTTATACAGACATTGAAGATACCGATAACTATGACCATCTTTATCAGACCGACTTGTGCGGATGGGTAGGACGACTGGGCTATGGCGATGGAACCTGCTATTTTGCCAATCTGTTTCAGGCTGAAAGGAATGAATGGCTGGATGCGGTAGGGTTCTATGCAGTTGGTCCGGATACAGAATATAGTGTGACAGTAATGGACGGAGAAAAAGATCTTTCCAATGCATTACTGGAAGAAACGAAAGCATCCGGCAGCTTTGCAAATGCCGGTTATTATACTGTCAATATGAAAGAACCAATCTATATGGAAGAGGGAAAAACCTATGCAGTAGTAGTGAAGGTGCACACGCCTGAGGCAGACTATCCGGTGGCAACAGAGTATATGGCAGATGAGGCCACGGAGGAGGCGGACCTGTCCGATGGAGATGGTTATATCAGCCATAATGGTGCCAAATGGACTGGAACAGAAACGGAATATGGATGCAATGTCTGCATGAAACTCTATACAACAGATGAAGTAAAACAATAAAACAGAAATGGAAGAGAAGCAATGAAACCGAAAAGAATTGTATTTGCAACGGGAAATAAGGACAAAATGAAAGAAATCCGCATGATTATGGAAGATCTGAATCTTCCAATTCTTTCCATGAAAGAAGCGGGAGTAGAAAAAGAAATTATAGAGGATGGGACTACTTTTCAGGAAAATGCACTGATTAAGGCAAAGGCTATTGCAGAGTTGCTGCCAGATGATATTGTGATGGCGGATGATTCAGGGCTGGAGATTGATTATCTAAATAAAGAGCCAGGGATTTATTCTGCCCGCTATATGGGAGAGCATACCTCTTACGATATTAAGAATAACCATATTCTGGAACGGTTGAAAGGTGTGCCGAAAGAACAGCGGACAGCCAGATTTGTCTGCGCTGTGGCGGCAGTATTTCCAGGTGGGAAAAGTATCGTAGTGAATGGAACCATGGAAGGAAGAATCGCAGATCATATAGCAGGGGAAAATGGATTCGGCTACGATCCGATTTTCTGGCTGGATGATTATGGCTGTACATCGGCAGAGATTTCTCCGGAAGAAAAGAACAGCCTGAGCCACAGGGGAAAAGCACTGCGTGCAGTCAGACAGCAGATTATGGAACAGATAGTTTAAGAAAACGGGTTTAGAAGGAAAAATAATGAGGATTTTAGTAATCAGTGATACGCACAGAAAAGATGAGAATGTGGAAAAAATATTAAAAAAAGAAGGAAGCTTTGATCGGGTATTTCACCTTGGAGATGTGGAAGGCAGCCAGAAGAAATTGATTCGCATGGCAAAGTGCCCTGTCGATATGGTAGCAGGTAATAATGATATACTGGGAGATCTGCCAAAAGAAAAAGAACTGGAATTATGCGATCATCATATCCTTCTTACACACGGACACTATTATTATGTGTCTCTGGACACCGGAATGCTGGGAAGCGATGCCGGAGCAAGGGGATTTGACATTGTTCTGTATGGTCATACGCACAGACCGAAGATCGAAGAACGAAATGGTGTCATTCTGGTGAATCCTGGAAGTGTGGCTTACCCAAGACAGGAAGGCAGAAAACCAAGTTATATTATTATGCGCCTGGAAGAGAATGGGGACACTGATTTTGAAATAAAATATCTGGAAAAATAGAGAAAATAGAAGAACATAAGCTCGGAAAACCGCATAAAATAAGGGAAAAAGCGGAATTTGCAAAAAAATGAAAAAAATTAAAAAAAGGTGTTGACTTTTTAGAGACATTCATATATAATTCTATTTGCGTCAAACGAAAGCACAAAAACAAAAGTGCTTACGGGGTGTGGCTCAGCTTGGCTAGAGCGCCTGGTTTGGGACCAGGAGGTCGCAGGTTCGAATCCTGTCACCCCGACTGATGCGGGTGTAGTTCAATGGTAGAACACCAGCCTTCCAAGCTGGATACGTGGGTTCGATTCCCATCACCCGCTTATGAGTCTGTAGCTCAGCTGGATAGAGCAACGGCCTTCTAAGCCGTGGGTCGGGGGTTCGAATCCCTTCAGGCTCGTTTTACTTTGCTTATCGCAGAGTAAACGTCATGATTACATGAACGTTGTATGGTGGGTATGGCGCAGTTGGCTAGCGCGCCAGATTGTGGCTCTGGAGGCCAAGGGTTCGAGTCCCTTTACCCACCCTGCCGTTACGGCGACCAATTGGGCTATCGCCAAGCGGTAAGGCACAGCACTTTGACTGCTGCACTCGCTGGTTCGAATCCAGCTAGCCCAGTTCATATTTATGGAGCATTAGCTCAGTCGGTAGAGCACTTGACTTTTAATCAAGTTGTCCGGGGTTCGAATCCCCGATGCTTCATTTGGACGTATCCGATCTGGATACGTTTTTTCATATCAATAAAGACTGCGCGGATATGGCGGAATTGGCAGACGCGCCAGATTTAGGTTCTGGTCCGGGAGGGTGCAGGTTCAAGTCCTGTTATCCGCAGTGAAAGAGGGACTCTGAGAGGAGTCTCTTTTTTGATTCATGATAACGGAATGTTCGTAGAGTGCGCCTTCTGTTATTTGTAATACATAGTACATTTTGTATGAGAAAAAAGAAAAATGTTGAAAGATAAAACGAAAAAAATAAAAAACAGGATTGACAAAAAGAAAACAAACCAGTATAATGATGATCAAAGGAAAGAATTGTTAATAAGTAGAGTAGATACTGTACGTTAAGTGTCATCAGACGGGAAGACTTCTGATGAACGAAGGTGTTTACACCGCGTTATAGCATCGCTTCCGCTACTGCGTAAAAGAAAGAAGTTTGGTATATGTTTTATATCAGATTATTTGCTTTGCGCAGCATTTTTTTGCCTAAAAATATTTAACATATTATATAAGAATGGAGGAATCGACAATGGGATACAAGTCAGACATCGAGATTGCACAGGAGACTACAATGGCTCCAATCACAGAAATTGCAGAAAAGGCCGGTATTGATGAGAAATATCTGGAACAATATGGTAAGTATAAAGCAAAAATCGACTATAATTTATTAAAAGAAAGTAATGCTCCAGATGGAAAACTGATTCTGGTAACGGCAATTAACCCAACACCGGCAGGAGAAGGAAAGACAACGACAACAGTTGGTCTTGCTGATGGTATGCAGAGACTGGGTAAGAAAGTTATGGTAGCACTTCGTGAACCATCCCTGGGACCTGTATTTGGTGTAAAAGGCGGAGCAGCAGGCGGTGGATATGCACAGGTAGTTCCAATGGAAGATATCAACCTTCATTTTACCGGTGACTTTCATGCAATCGGTGCTGCAAACAACCTGCTGGCAGCAATGATTGATAATCACATTTTCCAGGGAAATGCACTGAACATTGATCCTAGAAAGATCACATGGAGAAGATGTGTGGATATGAATGACCGTCAGTTGAGAAATGTTGTAGACGGACTTGGCGGAAAGACCAATGGTATGCCAAGAGAAGACGGATATGATATTACTGTTGCATCTGAGATCATGGCTGTTCTGTGTCTGGCAAGCGACATTACAGATCTGAAAAACAGACTGGCAAGAATCATTGTTGGTTATACATATGGTAAAGTAGCAGAACAGAAACCGGTAACAGCTGGTGACCTGAATGCACAGGGTGCCATGGCAGCACTTCTGAAAGATGCTCTGAAACCGAATCTGGTTCAGACTCTGGAACACGTTCCAGCCATTGTTCATGGTGGACCATTTGCAAATATCGCACACGGATGTAACTCTGTAACAGCAACCAAGATGGCTCTGAAACTTGCTGATTATGCAATTACAGAAGCAGGATTTGGTGCTGACCTGGGTGCTGAGAAGTTCTTGGATATTAAGTGCCGTATGGCTGGTTTAAAGCCAAGTGCAGTTGTTATCGTTGCTACTGTACGTGCATTGAAATATAATGGTGGAGTACCAAAGGCAGAGCTGAATCATGAGAATCTGGAAGCACTGGAAAAAGGTCTTCCAAACCTGTTAAAGCATGTAAGCAATATCACAAACGTATACAAGCTGCCTGCAGTGGTTGCTATTAATGCATTCCCAACAGATACCAAAGCAGAACTGGATCTGGTAGAGAAGAAATGTAAAGAACTGGGCGTTAACGTTGCACTGTCTGAAGTATGGGCAAAGGGTGGCGAAGGCGGAATCGCACTGGCAGAAGAAGTACTGAGACTGGTAGAACAGCCTAACGATTTCACATATGCTTACGAACTGGAAGGAACCAGCATTGAAGATAAGCTGAATGCGATTGTTCAGAAGATCTATGGTGGAGACAGAGTTGTCCTGACAGCAAATGCACAGAAGCAGGCAAAACAGCTGGAAGATATGGGATTTGGCAATTGCCCGATCTGTGTAGCTAAGACACAGTACAGTCTGACAGATGATCAGACAAAACTGGGAGCACCGACTGGATTTGAAGTAACTGTTCGTAATCTGAAGATCAGTGCAGGTGCAGGATTTATCGTAGCTCTTACCGGAGAGATTATGACAATGCCAGGTCTTCCAAAGGTACCGGCTGCAGAAAGAATTGATGTAGACGAGACAGGTAAGATTACGGGTCTGTTCTAATTAAATAAAATTAAAGACGGATAAAGACAGGAAGGAGGTCGATTTCGTACTAAGGGAGGAAATCGGCCTTTTTCCTGTTCTCATAGTTTCAGGATGATGAGGGAGGATGCGATATGTTTAAAGAGGAATATCAGGCAGTAGGTAATGTAGCAAAGGGAAAAGTTGCTTTATTGGAAAAGAATCCACTGGCTTATGTGCTGGCTTCGATTCTTGCTGGCTTATATATTGGATTTGGCAGTATTTTAATGGGGTTTGTGGGAGGATGCCTGACCGGACAGCCGGCACAGAAGCTGGTATGCGGTATTGTATTCTCGGTAGGTCTTTGTTTTGTAACGATGGCAGGCGCGGAATTGTTTACAGGTAACAATTTTGTGATGGCATCAGCCAGCATGCAGAAGGCAGTCAGCTGGGGGCAGACTGTAAAACTCTGGATCGTCTGTTATATTGGCAATCTGATTGGCTCCGTCATTGCATCAGCAATTTTTACCATGACCGGAATCTGTAGCAGCAATGAAGCAGTTGGGGAGTTTTTTGCAAATGCAGCAGCAGGAAAAATGGCAGGAACACCAGCTAATCTGTTTGCAAAAGCAATTCTCTGCAATATTCTGGTATGTATTGCAATCTGGTGCGGAACAAAGATGAAGTCAGAAGGCGCAAAGATGTTCATGAACTTCTGCTGTGTAGGAACTTTTGTAACCTGCGGATTTGAGCATAGCATTGCAAATATGACATTTTTATCCATTGGCTTGATGAACCCAATGGGAAAAGCAATCACCATGGGTGGATTTTTCTATAACCTGGGTATTGTTACTCTTGGAAATATGGTAGGTGGAATCTTGTTTGTTGCTGTTCCTTATTATGTTATTTCCAGAGAAAAATAGTGAATAGTAACAAAAATAGATACAAAGGATGTCGACTATGTAAAACAGGGTTGAGACATCCTTTTTTTTATGGTATAATTCAAAGATAGGTTGTCACATATTGCAGATGAAACGGAGGATAAACCATTGAAACGACCGAGAAAGAAATTATGTTGGCTGCTTTTGTTCATGATGCTTTTTATAACAGGGATGGGGAGCCAGATCAGTGCGGCTTCGCTGGAAAATGTGCTGAAGGCACCAAAGGCGGCAGCGGGAAAACTGGTGACTGATAAAAAAGGAGTGCGGTATTATAATTCTGGAAGTAAAACCTATACAAAAAATAAGTGGGTGAAGGTCAGGGGAAAGATCTATTATTTTACTTCAAACGGATATGCGAAGACCGGATGGAAAACATATCATAAAAAAAGATATTATTTCAATAAAAAAGGAAAGCTGGCAACTGGCTGGCAGACAATTGGCAGAAAAAAGTATTATCTTTGGAAAAATAAAGCAGACTTATCTGGCAGTGCAGCAACCGGAAAAGTGAAGATGTCTACAGGATGGTATTATTTTTCCGGAACAGGCGTTATGCAGACTGGCTGGAATAAGATCGGAGGTTCCTGGTATTACTTTTCACCAGTTACCGGTAAGATGGCGGTAAATACCACCATAGGAAATTATAAAGTAGATAAAAATGGAAAAAGAGTAAACGCTGTATCTGATAAGACAACAGATACAGCACCAAAGAAAAGCGGAAAAGTAGATTACTGGGTAGGCGATTCAAGGACAGTAGGACTGGGTATTTCCATGGGAATCAGTAAAAAGTGTATTGCAAAAGTGAGAGAAGGACATAACTGGTATCTTACAACAGCGGAAAAAAAGCTGAAAAAGGAACTGAAGAAAAATCCAAAAGCTACAGTGGTTCTGAATTTTGGTGTAAATGACCACGTGAATATTACAAAATACATAAACAGCTATAAGAAACTTTTAAAAGCTTATCCGGAAGCCAATATTTACTTCATGTCAGTGAATCCGATTGATTCCAAATATACTGCAGGATATGTAAGCAATGCAAAGATTAACAGTTTTAATAAAAAACTGAAAGCTGCATTTCCACAGAGATACATTGATGTGAATTCTTATCTGAAGAAAAAAGGGTTCAAGACAGTGGATGGTTTGCATTATACGGCTGCAACTTATAAGAAAATATATAACTATGTTCTTTCAAAAGTGTAAAAAGGCTGAAAAATGGCTGAAAAATAAAGAAAAAAGAGTTGACACGGGGAAATTCGTATAATATAATAGACCAGTGTGACAAAGAATGTTAACGCCAAGCCAAAGCCCCGGTAACGGTGTTTAACGATAGAGCAGGTGATGTAACTTTCCAGCATTGCCAGGTTAATTATTTAAGGAGGAAAACCAATGAAAACATTTATGGCTAGCCCATCAACAATTGACAGAAAATGGTACGTAGTTGATGCTACAGGATGTACATTAGGACGTCTGTCTTCAGAAGTAGCAAAAGTATTACGTGGAAAAAATAAAGCAATCTTTACACCGCATATCGATACAGGTGATTATGTAATCGTCATCAACGCTGACAAGATCAAAGTAACAGGTAAGAAACTTGACCAGAAGATTTACTATCATCATTCAGATTATGTAGGCGGAATGAAAGAAACCACCTTACGTGAAATGTTAAACAAGAAACCGGAAAGAGTCATTGAACTGGCTGTTAAGGGAATGCTTCCAAAAGGACCTCTTGGAAGACAGATGATGACAAAACTTCACGTATACGCTGGTGCAGAGCACGGACACGAAGCTCAGAAACCAGAAGTATTAACATTTTAAGAAGGAGGTAAATGACATTGGCTACTAAATATTACGGAACCGGAAGAAGAAAAAAATCTATCGCAAGAGTATACCTTGTACCGGGTACAGGTAAGATCACAATCAATAAAAGAGATATCGATGAGTACCTTGGACTGGAAACACTGAAAGTTATCGTTCGCCAGCCACTGGTAGCTACAGAAACAACAGATAAATTTGACGTTTTAGTAAACGTTCATGGTGGTGGTACAACAGGACAGGCTGGTGCTATCAGACATGGTATTTCCAGAGCATTACTTCAGGCAGATGCTGATTACAGACCAGTTCTGAAGAAAGCAGGATTCTTAACACGTGACCCACGTATGAAAGAACGTAAGAAATACGGTCTCAAAGCTGCTCGTCGCGCTCCGCAGTTCAGCAAGCGATAATCGACTGCTCAGACTATATCAAAATGGTTCAAAAACCCCGGAAAATGGTGTGCTACCCGTCAAGTAGACAATTAAAAAAACAAAAAATATTTTCTGCCCGGTGTTATGCCGGGCAGTTTTTATG
>NZ_JAOQKE010000039.1:0-7351 GCF_025567005.1 Muricoprocola aceti | reverse complement strand
CTGTTGTCATACGCCTGTGATGCATTCCCAGGAAGTCAAAGCCTTCCTGTCCGTCCCACATACATACAATCTTCGTCTTAACAAGTGTTATCAGTCACTTTATAACAAACCGATCTTTCAATTTTCATGCAAAATAAAAGAGGTCCTGGCATAAAGGAATCTGACGTATTTTCCATCAGATTGTTTTATCCTGAGACCTCTTGTGTTATCATATGGTTTTGTAACCACGAAATAAAAAGCAGAAACCTCCCCGACCAAAGTTCGATTCCTGCTTTTACCCAAACATAGCTTACGCTATATTCATGCATACCTATGATAACAGTTTATACAGAAAACTACAACCTTATTTCTCAGGATTTTTACAATAAAACTATTGATTCTCTTGATCTGAACCTTATTTCATGTACCTGCGGCCACTCTGGCTGTCTCATCCGTTATGGTTCTTACATACGCAACGTCCAGCTTACTGACCGTGTCCTCTCACTTTCTGTTGTCCGTGTATACTGCAAAACCTGCGGACATACCCATGCATTGCTGCTTTCATCCATGGTTCCTTATTCGCAGATCCCTCTGGTTCTGCACGTCCGTCTGATCCATGCTTATGAGCATGAAACCGGATTCCGGAACATACTGGCAGAACAGTACCTCGTGGATGAAAACAACCTGAAATCCATCATCCGGAACTACCGTTTACATTGGAAGCAACGGTTGCTTTCCATGAGGCTTCACCTCCCCGATATCCCCAGCCTGATTTCAGGATGTTTTTCCCTCTTTTCCAGACAGTTCATGCAGATTAAATCAACCTCCAATAAACTTTTTATCCTACCAACATAACCTTACACGACAGGTCTGGTTTTATCCTTTATCCTTAAGAAAAAGGAGGAAGATGAAACTTATGAAACAGGAAAAACAACAGAAAATCGCACTGATGCGCTATGGCGCCATCGCACCTATCATTGCAGGACTTGATGAACGTTATCCAAACAAAACCGCTTTTTACACAGAAATCTCTGCCAAAGGACTTATGGGACCGGATGGAAAGCTCCATCATTATGCTCCCGTCACCATTGAAAAATGGTATCTTGACTACCAGAACCATGGGTTTGAAGGTCTCGTCCCGAAAGGGCGGTCAGATGCCGGTGTGAGCCGCAAGCTTGACGAAGAACTTCAGGAGAGGATCCGGTATTTCAAGACCAACTATCCACGTATGTCTGCAGCTGCTATTTACAGGCAGCTGAGATCCGATGGTTCTGTCATAAACGGACAGGTATCGGAATCCACCGTCTGCCGCTTTGTAAACCGGCTTCAGTTGGAACTGCGGCAGACACCGAACAAGGATATGCGCCGATATGAACGCCCTCATATCAACGAAGTCTGGTGCGGAGACAGCAGTGCCGGTCCCCGCCTTACAGATCCGGATGGAAAAAAACACCGGGTCTATATCATTGCCCTGATCGATGATGCCAGCCGGTTCATTACCGGGATCGATGTGTTCTACAATGATAACTTTATCAATCTGATGTCCGTTATGAGATCAGCCATAGCAAAGTATGGGCGCCCAAAAGTTTTCAACTTTGACAACGGGAAATCTTATAAGAACAAACAGATGGAACTCCTTGCCGCAAGAATCGGTACAACACTCAGTTACTGCCAGCCATACACTCCCACCGGAAAAGCCAAGATCTTATACGACGGATTTTTTTATCCGCATCTTTTCTGAGAAATATTGATTTTACAACAGATTTTTGAGAAAAGATGCGGATAAAAATGTTCTACTACCTGATAATGGAGGTATCAAACATAAGGAGGTACCTCTATGGATACTTATCAAACTATGACACAGTCTGTGTTGAACTATCTGTCCGATCACCAGTATTGTTCTTCATTGATCAAAGCAAACGAACGATGTTTTGAAAAACTTCGTGTTTATCTGGAAGAAAAGAACATCAGCTATTCTCCGGAAGCAGCTCATGAATGGTATACACAGGCTAATAATCTTGCGCCTTCAGATAGCAATCATGGGCGTGTTGCGCTTGAAAGACTGCGGGATGTTGCAGAAACCGGTTCTATCCGGATCGAGCATGAAACAAGGCACCTGATGTCATATACGATCCTGTCTTCTCACATGAAGAACCGTCTAGAGATTTATCTTGATTATAAAAAAGATACATTCTCTGAAGCAACAATAGATAATCATCGCCATTCATGTGCTAAATTTCTAGCTTTTGCACAGAGAAGAGGCATTCAGCTGATCAGTGAGATTAGTGCAGCATTGATTGCAGATTTTTATAATGATGCTGTCTACTTTGGCATTGCTAACAAGTCACAGGTAAACAGTCACGTTTCAGCCATGATGCAGTACTTCTATGAAAAAGGAGAAGTTTCATACAGTTGTATTCTGATCGTACATTATCTTTCTCATGGAAAGCTCCAGGGATGTTTTTGGAATGAGATATCCAATGATGCCCATTTAAAAATCGGTGAATATATGAAATCCTCTGAGACTGTATGCATTGAAACACTTCACGGTTATAAAGACATTCTTGTACAGCTTCACCGTGATAATGAATACTCCAAATGTGTGACCACTTTAAATAACCGGGCTGTGGATCTTCTGATCCTTTTTCTGGAGATGAACGGGTACGCCTATAACCCTGATATTGCCATGGTCTGGTTTGAAGAGATCCGTACCCATTTCGGAAAGCAGGCAGATTCCTACCGCAGAGCATTATGTATGATAGCAGACTACCATCATACCTCATCAATTTCACTGGAATCCGTATATCGTGTTACCCCATCTCATTTTTATCAGCTTCCTGCATGGTGCTTCGAGGCTGCAGATGGTTATGTCAAAACAAAGATAAAAGAAGGTTGGGCGCAATCTACTCTGAACATGATCCGAAGTAGCATTACACGGTTCTGCTTTTTCCTGGAGTCTGAAGGACTCCTTTCGTTTAGAGAGTTAAATGCTTCCCACTTAAAGAAGTTTCATGTAAACGACATTCACAAAACACCTCGGGGAAAAAATGCATACAATACCAGGATACGGAAGTTCCTCATTTATCTTGGTGAACACGGATTTTTAACCAATCCCATGCTTTTTGTAGCTCTTCCGCGTACAAGTGCACCAAAAGAAACCATTGTAGTAGTGCTTACTGAGGATGAAATGGCTGAATTAACCGAACAGCTCAATAAAGATGATTCCAGGCTTACACTCAGAAAAAAGGCAATGTTGCTGCTTGGATTAAAAATGGGGTTAAGGGCATCTGATGTTGCCAATCTGTCCATTGAGGATGTTAACTGGACGTCTGCATCCATAAAGTTTATACAGAAAAAAACATCCGTCGAAGTAAATCTTCCTATGCCGACAGAAGTTGGCAATGCTCTTTTTCGTTACATTACGGAGGAACGAGGCCGAAAAGCAGCTTCAAAAGTATTTCTGAGTGAAAAGGCGCCTAAAAAACCGATTGGCAGGTCAGTCTGTAATGCAGCTCTCAAAACAGCTCTTCCGGACAGGAAAGTGGAAGGTTCCGGTTTTCATGTCACACGTAAAACATATGCAACCCAGCTTCTGAAAAATGGTGTTGGAGCTGACATGGTAGCCGAAGCACTTGGGCAGCGTGGAACATCATCGATTAATCGCTATCTTTCATTGGATAGTGACAGAATGCGTATGTGTCCGCTGTCTCTTTCAGAGTGTGGTGTAGGAGGATGGGCACATGAAAGATAGAGCTGTCCGTAAAAGTCTGATCGCACCCTATATAGATGGACTTCTTGAGGAAAAACATGCAAACGGCTATTCTTATGAAAGTGAAGAACTGGTTCTTAACCGTTTTGATACATACTGCATTGAGAAAAAACTCGAAACACCCGAAATTACCAGAGCATTTCTGGGTGATTGGATGGAACGCAGTGAAACAGAAGGTTCCTTCAATCATGGTAAACGGATCTCCTGTGTAAGACAGCTTCTTATATATATGGCTACATGCGGGATCAATGTATATATTCCCCACGATTTTTGCCATTTCAAAAGGGTTATGCCACATATATTTGAAGCCGAGGAACTTATCAGCTTTTTTTCAGAAGTGGATTCTTACTTTCCACCCGACAACAGACCGGCCTATCAACACCGGCTTGCCAATGAGTATCGTCTTTTGTTCCGCTGGTACCTATGCTGTGGACTTCGCAATGCAGAAGCGGCAGGGATATTGACTGAAAATGTGGATTTTGAAACGGGAACGCTAACAATTCTGGATTCAAAAGGAAATAAGGATCGGCTGGTCTATCTTCCTGATGACCTGCTTGAAAGTACAAGGCAGTATTATTCCTATCTGACTGATGCCTTAGGAAAAGAATCAAAATGGTTTTTTCCTGGGATGAACCCGGAAAAATTTTTACCGAATACAACGGTTGACAGTGTTTTTACCCGTTTCTGGAATAAAACTCCATATGCGAACTGCAGCAATAAGCCGACAGTACATGATTTTCGCTTCTCTTATGTTGTTTCGCGAATGAATCTATGGGCTGAGGCTGGTGTAGATCTGCAGGTCATGATGCCATATCTCAGCCGTTATCTTGGACATAAGAGTACAAATGAGACTTTTTACTATTATTATCTTGTAAAAGAAGCATATAAAACAATCGAAAAGAAAGATACGATTGCGGATGATGTAATCCCGGAGGTTCCTTCCTATGAGTAAGAAACCGGAATTCGCAGATTTGTTCTTTTCGAAAACAAAAGACTTCCTTGATATTTTTTTAAAAAGCCAGGAACAGCGGAGCGCAGATACGATAAAGGCCTACCGAATCTCGCTGTCTTCCTTTTATAAATATGTAACTGAAGTAAAGGAAATGAAAGTGATGCATTTCTGCTTTTCAGACTGTACTTATGAGTTTGTGTTATCTTATTCGCAGTATCTCCAGGAAGCACAAAAACTTGCAAACAGTACGGTAAACCAACGGCTAGCTGCACTGAAATCATATCTGAAGTATGTTTCCGATGGTGACATCGGCCTGATGCAGATTTATATGGCGGTACAGAAAGTGCCACTTCTTAAAACACCAAAACTTCAAAGACCGGTCATAGAAAAAGAAGACTTAAAAGCTTTTTTGGCTGAGCCGGAAAATACAAAGATTGGAAGAAGAGACCGTGTTCTTCTTGCTCTGCTGTATGATACTGCTGTCAGAGTATCTGAGTTAACAGGTATTGTTCTTGGAGATATGACTTTGAATGTAAAAAATCCTTCCATAATCATCCATGGAAAAGGAAAGAAAAACCGGTCGATCGTTTTGAATAAGAAATGTGCAGGTCTGGTAAAAGACTATGTTCTCCACTATCACAAACCTGATGCATTACCTGATACACCACTGTTTTACACAGTGATCCACGGCAAGATGAATCATATGTCGCAGAGAAATGTGGAACGTATTGTAAAAAAGTATGGTGACAGTGTCCGCAAAGAACATCCCTCATTACCAGACAAAACATATCCACATATGTTGCGTCGCTCAAGGGCAACTGGTTTATACCGTGATGGCGTACCGCTGGAATTGGTATCTGCGATATTAGGCCATGCCAGTTCAGAAACCACTAAAATTTATGCGATCCCTTCAGTCGAACAGATGCGAGAAGCACTTTCAAAGGGACAACCAGATGAAGCGGAAAACGAGAAGATCTGGGAAGGCAAAGAGGCTGAAATCCGTAGGTCGTTTGGTCTGGAGTAGTTTTTTTATCCGCATCTTTTATCAAAAATCTGCTGTAAAATCAATATTTCTCAGAAAAGATGCGGATAAAAAAATCCGTCGTATAAGATCTTTTATACGAACATTCGTATAAAAGATCGAACGCTGGTTCCGGACGATGAAGGATCAGTGGATGGCAGCCCTTGATATGCGGGATTTCCATTCACTGGAAGAGCTGAGGGGAAGTCTGTACGCTTTTGTCCAGCAATACAACCAATCCCCCCATTCTTCCCTCCGTGGACTGTCCCCACAGGACCGTTTCTTTTCAGAACCGGAGCAGATACGCCGACTTTCTGAGGAAGACATCCGTCAAAATTTCCTTCTGGAGATTGAACGCCGGGTATCTGCTGACAGTGTGATCGTCATCGACCAGATTGAATACGAAGTTGATTATCGTTTTGCACGGCAGCGTATCCGCCTGCGCTATTCCCCGGATATGAAAGAAATCTTCATTGTGGAAGCTGACGGGACGCTGACACCCATCCGGCTTCTCAATAAAACCGAAAACGCATTGATAAAAAGAGAAAAAGTACGCTTATGCAAAGGAGACGAATGATTATGGATTACACTGCAAGATACGGATTGGAGTTCAATCCTTTCCTAAAGAACTCAAAAGAAGTCCTCGTAGAAACACAGGAATACAAGGAGGTTCTGTTCCGTCTGAACTACCTGCTTACCACAAAAGGCTTCGGTCTCCTGACCGGAAGCGCCGGAAGAGGAAAGACCACCGCCGTCAGGAACTGGGCTTCGGGACTGAACACTTCCCTTTATAAAGTAGTTTATTCCAGTCTTTCCACCCTGACTGTAAATGATTTTTACCGGAATCTTGCCGCTGAACTTGGCGCCCAGCCTGCATTCCGCAAAACCGATAACTTCAAGATCATCCAGGGTGAGATCAACCGTCTCGTACTTGAGAAACGACAGACGCCTGTCATCATCATAGATGAAGCGAACTATATTGGAAACGCAGTACTCAATGACTTAAAAATGCTGTTCAACTTTGAAATGGATTCAAAAGACCGGGCGGTTATCCTTCTTTCCGGTCTGCCACAGCTCAACAGCACCCTGCGCCTGAGCATCCACGAACCTTTCCGCCAGAGAATTGTCATGAATTATAATCTGGAAGGAATGACAAAAGCAGAAGGACATTCCTATGTTACTGCCAAACTGAATGGTGCCGGATGCACACAAACGGTATTCGAAGAGAATGCACTGGAAGCGATCCTCAATGCAGCGAATGGGACTCCACGTATGATCAACAAACTGTGTAATGCAAGTCTGTTGGTTGGAAACAGCTCAAATTTAAATATCATAACCGCCGATGCCGTCATGCAGGCAATCAATGACTGCGAGCTCGGATAGCTTTAGAAACCATCATGTAAAATAATCTGCATGATGGTTTTTTACATAAAACAATGTGCCGGAATCGTCCAAAACTATGTGATTGATGCCGTTGTCAGGCACTATAAAAGACCTGTTTTAATGTGACGGAAGAGGCAGCGTTTAATTTGCTGGATAACACCATAGAGAATCCCTGATTTCAGCCACTGCCTTATGAGTTTTTGGATTCTTCTATCTGAGATTCTTAACTCAATAAGCGCCATTAGCT
>NZ_JAOQKE010000038.1:0-8039 GCF_025567005.1 Muricoprocola aceti | reverse complement strand
AGTTTAGCTACACGGCTCACTGGCGATTACCGTGACCGGACTTACACCGGCAAGTGTGGTCCAGCTTCGCTGGACACACGACGAAAAAAAGCACCTCTTAGATTAACTCTAAGAAGTGCTCTTAATTCATTGTCCAAACCTGTGCCCTTTCACCTGAAATTCGTCATGCTTCATAACGATTCATCATTCTCCCAAATTTTGTTGTCAAATGCGGTCTGACATCATGGTTTTAGACATTTTATATTTAATTTTAGTACAGCTTTGCACCAGCCGGGATGTGGTTATCAACCATCAGAAGATGGAGCTTTTCTTCTCCCTCTTCCTCATGGATTGCACTGAGGAGCATTCCACAGGATTCAATTCCCATCATGGCTCTCGGTGGCAGATTAGTGATCGCAATTAAGGTCTTTCCAACCAGTTCTTCCGGCTCATAGAATGCGTGAATTCCGCTTAAAATCGTACGATCTACGCCTGTTCCATCGTCCAGAGTGAACTGCAGGAGCTTCTTGGATTTCGGTACTGCAACACACTCTTTTACCTTTACAGCTCTGAAATCTGACTTGCTGAAAGTATCAAAATCCACATATTCTGTGAACAGCGGCTCGATCTTTACCTTGGAAAAATCGATCTTTTCAGCAGGCTTTTCTTCCTCTGCAGGAGCAGCTGTACCAGCCTGTGCAGCATTGTTTGCTTCGTTCTTAGCTGCCCCCTGTGACTTCATTGTTGGGAATTTTTTTAGCATTTCTTCGTTATTCTTCATAACGCTTCGCTGGGCTGTTTCTATTAAATTGTCTTCTCTTCATCATTATTCATGATGAACCATTGTCAAATTATATTTGTTGTCAATTTGATGTCATTTGGTTCTTTCTGTTGTCAGATGGAAGTCTTCATAAGCCCTTCTTAAAATACATCCATTGTTGCAGCCAAATGTTCAAATGTTTCCTGTTTTTTCTCCTCGGTCGCTTCCGCATAGATATCCATAGTAGTCTGAATATCCTTATGCCCCATGATCGACTGGATAACCTTCAGATTGGTTTCTCTTTCACAAAGTCTTGTACAAAAAGTGTGTCTCAGATTGTGTGCCGAAAAGTTGGGGAGCAGCACTGGCTCTCGATGCTCTTTTCTTGCTTCTACTTCTTCCGTCGCATTGTAGGAAGAAGATATCCTCTTGATTGCCCGATTGACTGACTGTGCATTCATTATATTTCCATAACGGTTACAGAAAATAAATCCTGTCATTCCATCAATCTCTGCATCCGTCCAGCCTTTCTCTTTCTGTTCTTCCCAGATCATTTCAAAAGCATCTTTTACCGCATCCAGCATAGGAATCGTCCGCATCCCAGCTTCTGTTTTCGGTGTTGAAATGTGATTTTCTGAGGCACGATCCTCACCTACCGGATAATACGTCAGATTATGATTAACGCAGATAATCCGCTTCTCATAATTGATGTCTTCCCATCTCAATCCCAACACTTCACCGATACGACAGCCAGTTCCAAGAAAAACGGTAAAGATTGGCCACCAGTGATAATAAATCGGATGCGTGGCAATATATTCAATAAATGCTCTCTGCTGTGGAATTGTCAGTGCATGTCTCACACCGGTTTTCATACCCAAATTTTTCTTTAACTCTGCCATGACACCATCCGAAGGATTTTTTCTGATAATGTCATCCCTCACTGCCAGTTGAAAAGTCGGATGCAGTAACGTATGAACTGTTTCCAGTGTATTGATCTGCAATTCTTGTTTCTCAACCAGGTAATTATAGAATTGCACTACATCTGAATACTTGATCTCTGCTATATTCCGCTTTCCAAATGTATCTCGCACAAAGCGGTCATACATATACAGATAATTGCTCTTGGTCGTCGGTTTCAGATTGTTTTTGAGACTCATGTAACGGTCAAATACAAAATTTACAGTAGCCTTTCCGGCAACATAGATATCCAGACCGTCCATCTGATCTTTCAAGAGTTGTGCTTCTTTTTCCCGAAGCGTTACAAGGTCTTGTGCATAAACATATTTACGTCTTCCAAGTGGGTCCGTATAAGTATATACATACCTCTCATCGGAACGTCTCTGTGATTCACCTTTCCGCAGGACTCTGCCCCGCAGATCTTTTCTTGTCTGTGCCATATAAATCCTCCTTCAAATAAAGGAAGGACTCCATATTATTCAGGTCTGTTCAAAACTTTCTCCAGTCCCTGCAAGACAACTTCTGTCACAGTCATTTTGTGTTTTCCGGCATAATCACAGATACGCTTATACATAGAATCTTCCACCCGGATACTCAATACTTTCTTTTTTACATTTTCCGATTTTGGTCTCCCTGTTCTCGCCATATCTGTTCTTATTCCTCCACATCCACATTATAATTTTCGTATGACAAAAAGTCAATCCCTGTTTTTCGTCCTTCCGCAAGTTTCTTCTGTTTTCTACGCAATCCGAAATGTCTCCAGATATTTCTCAAAGATCTCACAATTTACAAGCGCAACTTTATCAATCTTGTACACTGCTTTCGCCTCTTTTGCCAGCTCTTGGAATTTTGTCAGCCCAATGCTGTAAAGTTCTGCCCCTTCCTGATAACGGACAAATTTCTTGGCTATTTTCTTTGTCTTTTCTACATCTTTACGTGCATATCCCATACACGACACCTCCTTTTGGGCATGAAAAAAGCAGCTACCCTATTTTTTTCATAGACTAACTGCTCGTGTTAAGTTCCATATTCAGTTTTATTCTATAAATCCGACAGTGAAATTCGGTCATATGCGCCATTTTTCTTATCTTCCGGGTGTGGTTCCAGTCCGATAATCGTAATGTCTTTCTGGTCTGGTCCATAAACCCAGTACATTCTCATTGCGCCACTGGTTTTGTTTTCCAGATAAGACTGCCACACTTTCATTCCATAACGTCTGGACAATGGCTCTATCTCATGGGTTTGAAGACTTGGATACCCTGGATCTGCCGATAACAGCTTTAAAGCCTTTCCCCATTTTTTATACAACTGTTCTTCCTTCTTTTTTATATTCCCAGAACGATATTTCTCCTGCAGATCTAGCCAAAGTTCCTGCATTTCAGGGATTCCCATTCGTATATTAAAGTTCATTCTTTGTTCCTTTTAAAAATCTGACAGGTCAATAGCCGGAGAAACATCTCCTCTTTTAAAGTTACTTACTGCACGATCCATATCTGCCAGGGTTCTGGCTGAAATGCTCTCTGGCACTGCCAGTTCCCGAGGTTCCAGAATAATGCAGCCATTTCCATATTCTTTTACATTATAATACTGATAAGCAGCTCCTCTGAGGGTAATCCTTTTTTTATTGTCCAGATGAGCAACATAATCTTTCATTGCTTCCATTATCAACACCTCCTACGCAAGCATTTGTGTGGGAAATCCCACCTCTTGCTATTATAATACGCTTTTCTATATTTTCTGTCAATCCAAATTTACTTATTCCTATACACTTAAAAATATCCATACGCCGGCAGGTGGCAGACGGCAGATAAGGTATCTATAAAACGCTGTACCTTCTTAATCTGTCTGCCACCATCCGTTTTTTAATCAGATATTCCTGTTTATTCTTCATTCGGTCTCTTACATCACACATTATCTGCCTGAATGTTTTCTGCTTTTTCACTTTCTTTAGTACACTCATAATCTTCAATGCTTTCCGTCAGTTCATTCTCTATTCCCTGTTTTAATCCATTAAGAATTTTCTCACCTTTTTCTTTATGAACTTTTTTCATTGAATAAAGTTTTTTTGCTCCAACTATTAGTCCTACCCCAGCAAGAGTTGCTGTTGCACCAAGCAATGCGCCTTTTCTCATACCGTTTTCTTCAAAAAAATCTACCATAATTTTCATTCCCTCTTTCATATCCCCATCACCGATATTTTTCAGACCATGCGTCATATCCGGTGCAGCTTTACATTCATTAGACAATAACTCTGTTATTTTTTTACTAAGATCACTCATTTGCATCCCCCTTTACATTCTCAATGTTTTTCAATAAATATTCCAGGCTTTTTACCTTTGTTTCTTCATCAACTATTTCCTGTTCAAGCTGGGCAATAGCCTTCTTCTTATTTTTTATATTTGCATTAACCGTTACAAGATTCTCTTTCAATATCTTTTTTATTTCCTCCGAATCAACAGTAGAATTCTTTATTGCTTCACCTTTTTCAATATTCTTTGCTACAAAAGTTCCTAACAACAATGTCGAGGCAGCAACAATTCCTCCTATCGGATTAGCCAATGCAGCAGCATATTTAGGCGTATTCCTTGTGAATTCTCTCAACATTGCATCAGTGATAACACTCCCCTTCTTCCGCGAATCCATATTAGCCTTTAATTTCCCTGAGCGAATCCATCTTCTAACAGTTTCTTCAGACGTATTCATCATTTTGGCAACTTCTTTTACTGTGTACGTGTCCAAAGAATCTCACCTCCTAAAATCAAGTATACATTTTAATGCTACATTTGTCAATTTTTATAGCATTAAAATGTAGCATTAAATTCAACGATCTATACAATTGTTAAACGGTTCTGATTGGTTGGATTATTCTTTAATATTAATCACACTTTTAACCGAATACAGTTTTCCTGCTTCTCATTTATCCAATACTCCAGTTCATTCTTCATCCGGCTTCTTACATCACGCATTGTCCTCCCGGATATTCCCTGTTCCTTTGCTTTGTCGTCTAATTCCCTGATTGAAATTTCGTTTTTATCAACAAGCAGTTCCTGAATCAGCTTTGCTCCTCGTTCCAGCTTTGTTTCGGTTGCTTTTCCTTCTTTTCCATCTAACAATTCATCTGCCGAAATTTCATAAGCTCCCACCCATCGGAAACCTTCTTCATCTCCCAGTTTAAAAGCCATTGTCTCCCCTGGCGGTGCAAGAGAACTTTTTTCATGAATCAACACTCTCGTTGTCGGATCTTTTCTCACTTTTCCAATAAAAATCAAGCTTCTTACTGCTGCCATGATATCAATAGAGCCAAGCCCCCGGTAAGTACTCTGTGTCCCAGAAGATTTGTTCAAATGACCAATCAGTACGATAGCACAACTGGTTTTCTCTGCAATCATACCCAATTTGCGAAATACCGGACGAACTTCATTTGCCCGGTTCATGTCCACATCTGCTCCGATAAATGCCTGTACCGGATCAATGATTACAAGCCGGACATGATTCTGTCTGACCGCTTTTTCAATCCGATCATCGGATAAGGTCAATACTTCTTCCGAATCATCAATTACCATAACCCGGCTCAGATCTGCTCCTGCTTCCACCAGTCTTGGCTTAATAGTATCGCCCATGCCATCCTCTGCTGTCTGGTAAATCACATTGAATGGCTCAATATCTTCCATGTTTGGAAACAACTTACGGTTCGTGCACGCTGCTGTCAGCATCATGGCAAAATAGGTTTTTCCCTCTCCCGGATTGCCCTGAATGATTGTTAGTTTTCCAAATGGAATATAAGGGAACCACAGCCATTCCACACTGGTCTGTTCAATATCTTTATAACATAACATCGGCACCAGTGCTTCTTTCTCCTGCATTTTCATTGTAACGGTTTCCTGTATCACTTTCTTTCTGTCAGCATTTTCGTCACAGAGAATTTCATTCCAGTCTTTTCTGGCAGGTTTCAACCGGATCACACGATATCCATCCGGAATTTCTCCTGCCAATTTTTCACAAGCTTCATTTCCTGCGTGATCATTATCCAGGCACAGGAAAACCGAAGTAATCTGAGGGCGTTCAGAAAGAAAAGTCATCAGTGCCACACTGGAGACTCCGCCCAGGCTCAGGTAGCTACGTTTCTTCCAGTCTTTTGGAAATAACTGGATAAATGACAGCAGATCAATGGCTGCTTCAAATACAAACAGTTGATTATCCTCTCCTCTGTGACAGAATCCATAAGATTTATCCGAACCAGCTACATCTCCCCGATATTTTATCCCGCCAGTTCCCCTGCAGTGCGCATATCTCGGAATACCGTCTGCATCTCTGCCGACAAATACAACATTATGGTGTTTCTTTTCTTCGTAAATATTCCCACCGGCAATCCATTCCTCCACCAGATCTTTCTCAAGCCTCCTGATTTCTGTCAGATATTTTATGACCGTCTCATTCGTTTCACTTTTCTCCGGTAACCGGAAGTCAGGTGACGGGGCGAGGCAGGACTTCTGCCTGCCTTCGCCTTCTTCATCGATCAACATCTTCACCGCTTCCGGAAATGTGGCATGATAAAATTCCATCACAAAATCCACCGGATAGCCACCCTTATTCTGGCTATGACGATACCAGCGATTTCCTGATACCGTTACACTGTCATGCTTTTTCCAACGGTATTCTCTGCCACTTTTTACCAACTGTTCTCCCCGTGCATTCAGAAAAGAAACAAGATCTGTCTGGTTTGCTCTTGCGATCTGTTCTTCTGTATACTGCATTTTCATCATCCTTTCCCGTCTGTCCTGCAACAGATTTTTATAAACTTATCTCATTACTTCGTTTTTTCTTCATTTGTCGATTTTTCACTTTTTCTTCCTCAATCAGTTTCTGGTTCTCCGCCAGTCTGCCATGAATAGAAGATTTCTGTTTCGATTCCTGCTCCGGCATTTCTCTTTTTTCTTCTGAAAGCCCGGAAGTATCTGTTTCTGGCATTTCACGATCTCGCCTGGCAATATCAGCACATCTCTGTACCTTTTTCACAAAGGCAAGCTCATCCTGATAGGGCTGATTATCAGCTTTTAATTCTTCAATCATTATACGGAGATCTTCTTTTTCTTTTTTCCATCTGGATTCTGGCAGCCGTCCCTTTTTATCCCGGTATGGTTTTAGTTCACGCTCACATTTACGATAATAATTGATCGCTTTTTTATGCTCCGTATAAAACTTTTCCCGTCTTTTCTGGAAAAAGAAGTGGTTGTATTCATCTATCAACGGCTGATTCTGCTTCAATACCTGCATCTTCTTTTCCAAATCTTCCAGGTTTTTCAGTTGTTCTCTCTTTTCACTGATTTCAGCTTTGCTGGCAGAAATAATTCCATTCAGTTCCTGAATTCGTGTTTGTAAATCGTCCATTGTCTCAATGTTGTGTACCTGAAGATAATTGATGGATTTTGCAAACTCCTGTAAGTTTGAAATTTTCTTTCCCCTTCGTTCCATCTCCGCATAAAAATTTGAAAGTTTCGGGCTATTCTGCGTTTTTTTATCATAATAATCTTGCAGACTCTCCAAAAGCGTCGGGTTCTGCTGCCTTCGATCCAGTTCCATTTTCATTTCTTCATAGGCTGTTTTCATCCACTGGATAGATTCTTTTAAGGAAATGAACATCTGATTGAATTGCCGGATCGCCCGATTCAACTCTCCAATGATTGTTTTGATTTCCTTCTTCTCCATTGCTCTGACTTCGTACCCTTCATGAATTGTCGGGATCAGATCAATTCCCTGTTCTTTATAGGAACGATGGTCGATTCTTGCTGCCATATGACACTCCCGGAATTTATCATTCACTTTCTCGGTCCATGCCTTTCTCCATTCCTTTAAAAGTTCAGGATCGTTCCAACCGGTAGTAGAAACAGCATTGAAGACATACTTTCCTTTGGCATCTTTTATCCTGTTTCCTTCTTCGTCTAAAACATATTCCCGTTTCTGTTTATTTCCCCAAATTCCTTCTTCTGTAAAAGGACGAATTGGAGCAAGTACATGAAAATGAGGATTATCCGGTTCATCTCCATCTTTTGATTTTCCCTCATGAACTGCCAGATCCACAATCATGCCACGTGCCACAAATTGTTCCTGGCAAAATTCTCTCGCCAGTTGGATATTCTCCTCTAACGTCAGTTCATTCTGCAATGCAATGTCAAAAGAATAGGCAAGCTGTGCCCGCTTGCCCTTTTCTGCTCTCTCTACCTCGTTCCATAATGTTTCCCTGTCTGATAATCGTTCCGGCACATATGTGTAGCGTATAATAAAAGTACCTGAAATCGGAAACAAAATTCCCTGTTATCAGAAAGGGAATTCCCTGAAAATAGAA
>NZ_JAOQKE010000037.1:0-10035 GCF_025567005.1 Muricoprocola aceti | reverse complement strand
TTCACCAAGGGATAAGTGCGCCCTTTTTTAGTCCTAAAATATAATCAATATTTTTTAAATTTCTTATTGACATTTATTAGCTGGACTTTCAGAAGACGGAGAATTGATGCTCACGCTGCTTGCTTCCTTTGCACAGGAAGAAAGCCGGAGCATTTCAGAGAATATCAAATGGGCTACCAGAAAGCGGTTTGAGCAAGGTATCCCAAACGGCCACAAAGCACCCTACGGCTATGAATGGGACGGAGAGATGTTCCGCATCATCCCCGAACAGGGCGAGGTGGTGAAGGAAATCTACAGAAGGTACCTTGCCGGGGAATCAGCCTATGGCATTGCAAAGACCCTTGCAGAGCGAGGCGTGACCGGGCAGATGGGAATGCCGATCGAGCAGACAACCATCAAGGAGATACTTTCAAGCCAGTCCTACACCGGAACGATGGTCCTTCAGAAGAACTTCTTCACCGAAGGTCACATCCGCAGAAGGAACAAAGGTGAACTTCCCATGTACCTGGTGGATGAGATGTTCGAGCCTTTGGTCTCGGAGGAAGATTACCAGAAGGCATTGGAAATCCGGCAGCAGAGAGCGGAGCAGTTTCCGAACAATCAGGACAACCTTACACCTTTCTCCGGCAAAGTGAAGTGTGGATACTGCGGATGCGGTGTTAGCCGGAGAACCAGCGGAGGAAGAAAGCGGTGGGTCTGCAACACCAGAGAACGGAAAGGAATGAAGCAATGCGAGTGCCGACCGATTTTGGAGACGGAACTCACAGCGGCTGCGAAGACAGTGCTGGGCGGCTCCTTTGATGAGAGTGCTTTCTCAAAAGAGATACGGCAAGTGACCCTATATTCCGACCGCATTGAGGTTTCCCTGCTGAACGGAAACAGGAAATCCATCATCCGGCAGTTTAGCGGATGCCGGGGACAGAATGCCTTCACCAATAAGGTCTGGTGCGGTTCCTGCGGATGCAAATGCGAAAGGGACAATTACGGCAAGAAGAAAAGAAAAATCTGGTGCTGTTCCCAGCCGAGAACGCAGTGCCAAATGAAACGCCTGCCGGAGAGTGAACTGCTTGAGGCGGCAGAAAGCCTTCTCGGTGAGAACTTCCAGGCGAAAGTATCCGCAGACATTGACCGGGTGGTTGTTTCCGACAACCAGGTAGATTTTGAATATAAGAATGGGACGGTAAAGACATGGCAAAGAAAGTAAGAAAAATACCTGCTACCCTCAACCAGTTCACATCGGAGCCGGTGGCAGTAAGAAGAAAAAAGAAAGTAGCCGGATATGCACGAGTATCCACGGATCGTGAGGAACAGGCAACAAGCTACGAGGCGCAGATGACCTACTACAAGACCTACATCGAAGGTCATGAGGATTGGGAGTTTGTCGGGATGTACTCGGATGAGGGTATCACCGCCACCAACACCAAAAAGCGTGACGGCTTTAATCAGATGGTGGAAGATGCCCTTGATGGTAAGATTGACCTCATCATTACCAAGTCGGTAAGCCGATTTGCACGAAACACGGTGGACAGCCTGACCACCATCCGAAAGCTGAAGGATAAAGGCATTGAGGTCTATTTCGAGAAGGAGAACATCTGGACGCTGGATGCCAAGGGCGAGTTGATGATAACCATCATGAGTTCCCTGGCACAGGAGGAAAGCCGGAGCATTTCTGAGAATACCACCTGGGGCAAGCGAAAGCAGTTTGCTGATGGAAAAGGCAGTGTTGCCTTCAGTTGGTTCCTTGGGTATGACAAGGACTTCAAGATTAACGAGGAACAGGCAGCCACGGTTCGACTGATTTATCGACTTTTTATCAGCGGCCTTTCCCTCTATGCTATCACAAAGGAGCTGGAAAGCCGAGGCATCAAGTCACCTTCCGGCAAGGACAGATGGCACATCAGCACGGTGAAATCGATCCTTACCAATGAGAAGTACCGTGGGGATGCGCTCCTTCAGAAGCAGTACACTACGGACTTCCTGCAGAAGACCAGAAAGACCAACAACGGCGAAATTCCCCAGTATTATGTGGAGGAACACCATGAAGCCATCATTCCCCCTGCCCAGTTTGATTTTGTACAGGCAGAACTTGCCCGCCGGGAGCAGAATGGCCGATATAGCGGAGTAAGCATCTTCTCAAATAAAATCAAATGCGGATGCTGCGGTGGATGGTACGGTTCGAAGGTGTGGCATTCCACCGACAAGTACCGGAAGGTCATCTACCGTTGCAATCGGAAGTACGGCAAAGACACCCCGCCCTGCAACACACCGCATTTGACCGAGGAAGAAATCAAGCAGATATTCCTCAAGGCACTGAATGCCCTGGTGGAGGCGAAAGAGGAAACCATAGAGAATCTGCAGGAGTTGATTGAAACGGTCTGTCAGATAGATTCCCTTGGCGCAGAGCAGGAACGGCTGGAGCAGGAACTGAGAATTATCGCAGAGAACCTTGCGAACCTCATCCAGAAGAATGCAAGTGTAGCCCTGGATCAGACGGAGCAGGCAGAGAAAGAAAAGAAGCTCCGCACCCTCTATGGTGAAAAGCATAGCTACTTTTTGGAACTGGAGTCACTCATCCAGGAAAAGAATGATACGAGGGAAATTCTCACAAATTTCATCACCAAGCTGGAGGATTTGACCGGAGAACAGACGGAGTTCCGGGATGAACTGTGGGGCGGTTTGGTCGATCACATCCGTATTGATGAGAAAAGCAGCACGGTAGTCTTCCGGGGCGAGATCGAAATTACTATTTAATATGTAGAAACACGAATCGAAAGGGGCATCTGGCGGTTTTGCTGGATGCCCTACTTTTTGCGGCCTTATCACAAAATGGTGGATTTGTCAAGTTGAATATGATACAATATTTGAAGCGAAGATTCGTAGGAAATGTGAGAGAGGTCGAAGCGTTCCATCGAAACCATACTGACCAATGAGAAGTATGTCGGTGATGTGATTCTCTATAAAACCTTCTCGCCAGACTTCCCGGAGAAGAAGCGAATACCGAACAACGGAGAGCATAAGAAATACATCCAGGAGGATCATCATCCGGCAATCATCTCACGAGAGATGTTCCGAGCAGTCCAGGAAATGCGTGAGAGCAGAAGTAACATTGAGCATCACGCAGATGGGACTGTAACCAGAAAGGCCAAGAGGTACACTGGGAAGAAAGAGTAAATATTGGTTTAAAGAGTTTTATAACTCGTTGTTTAGCGATTTGGTTAACACCGATATATTTATTTTATTAGGAACAGAAAATTTGAAGTTGGAGGGATAGATTTCTATGATTATCAGATATGCAGAAGAGAAAAATTTTATAGAATTGCGACAGTTTTATGACGGTATGTGTAAAGTTTTGAGCGGAAAAGATTTTCTGCCGGAGGGAGATAAAGGTGGTTTCCCTCCAGATGAAATGATCAAAGATGCAATCAAAGAGAGAAATCAGTTTATCGGTATTGAAGATGGTCGAATTGTTGCGGCGTATATTATGAATCATGATCGTGATGAGGCGTATCACGCAGTTAAATGGCTTATTGATGCAAATGATAACGAGACAGTAGTTCTTCATGCCTTGCGTGTCCTTCCGGAATATGGAGGTCGTGGATACTCGAAGCAGTTAGTTCAACACGCAATAGACACAGCAAGGGAAAGAAACCTTAAATCAATTCGTCTTGATTGCATAGAGGGAAATGATATTCCACAGAAAATGTATATGTCGTTTGGATTTAAGTATGTGGATAAGGTTGAAATCACATATGTTGATATTGGAGTACCGAGGAAGTTCCTCTTATATGAGTTTGTACTCTAATTAAGACATAATAACAGTTATATCTTGAACATTGTACAAACAAATTCCAGTCTTACGGAGAGGCTGAAAAGCAACAGAAGATTTGAATTTATGCATGAGTTACTATGTGTAATCTTGAGTATATATGAAGAAGATTGGAGGCATCCATAGTGAAAGAATTGAAAGCAAGAGAATATAAACGCTTTGAGGATATAAAGCAAATCAGAACAGACGGAACTGAGTTTTAGTCTGCTAGAGAACTTGCACCGTCATTAGAATATACAAAATGGGAAAATTTTCAAAATGTAATTAAACGTGTAATGATAGTGTGTGAAAATAGTGGACATTCGGTTGAAGACGATTTTCCTGAGCTCAGGAAAATCTTTTCCACAATGTCAAGTGATGAATTCAATAAAAGCCAAAATTATGGAGCAATATAACGTAATTCTATATTTTCTATCTTTCCTTGCGTGATGATTGATGCTTGACAGTCTCCTTCAAGTTCGCTATAATGATAAGCGAAAAATTTTAGTGGACTTTTCCGGATTCGGTCATCTTTTTGCCACACGGCTATCTTGTGATAGTTGTGTGGCTTTTTTTGTTGCTCGTATCTCGGAAGTGTTAGCAGAATGGGGGACTATATCTGTATGGAAAATAATTTTTTGTCTCTTATCAAGACGCGCCGTAGTGTACGGGCTTACAAATCGGAACCTGTCCCTTCCGAGGCTTTGGACGCTGTACTGGAAGCAGGGACTTACGCTCCTACCGGCGGAGGACATCAATCTCCGACCATCATTGCAATTACAGACCCCAAATATAGGAAGGAGATTGCAAAACTAAACGCAGAAGTGATGGGGAGCAACACAGACCCTTATTATGGCGCACCTGTCGTGATCCTGGTTTTGGCAGATGGCTCCGCAAGCACCTTTGTTGAGGACGGAAGCTGCGTCCTTGAAAATATGATGCTCGCTGCCCATGCCCTTGGCCTGGGAACCGTATGGGTACATCGGGAACGTGAGATTTTTGACAGTGAAAGCGGCAAGGCTCTCCTGCGGGAGTGGAAGCTACCGGAAACCTTGCGTGGCGTCGTGGCGATTGCATTGGGTTATCCGGCCCAGGAAGCCGGTCAGCCCGCAGCACGCAAACAAAACGATATTGTTCGGATGTAATGTCCCGCTGTCCGGCGCAATTTTTTTGCGCCGGACAATTTGTGGAGAGGAGGGAAAGTATGCAGACCAATAATATAATGGCGGTTGCTCCTGTTGGAAGGCTCATTTGGCAAATGTCGATACCGCCGCTAATCTCCATGTTCCTGCAATATTCCTATAATCTGATAGACAGTGCGTTTATAGCGCGGTTGAGTGAGAATGCACTAACGGCTGTTTCTCTGTCATTCCCGATTACAACACTGATGAATGCGGTGTCTATCTGGATCGGTGTCGGCGTGAATGTACTGATTGCAGGGTATCTTGGGGAGAAAAAGCAGGATGAGGCAAATACCACCGTCACACATGGATTGTTACTGGCCTTTGGAATTGGTGCTTTGTTCAATCTTCTGTCATTACTGATTATGAAATCCTACTTTGGGGCATTCACCAATAATGAAGAAATTTATCAGCTGAGTATTGCCTATATGAGCGTATGTTCGTTCATGCAAATTCCCAATATGGTGCATATCGCAATCCAGAAGATGATACAGGCTACCGGGAACATGGTTGCTCCCATGTGGTTCCAGATTGCAGGAGTGGTCGTTAATTTTATATTCGACCCACTTCTAATTTTTGGTATTGGTGTTTTTCCGGCTATGGGAATCCGTGGCGCTGCAGTGGCTACTGTTGCGGGCTATTTGTTATCCATGATTTTGGCATTTGCCTTGCTGCTGGGCAAAAAGCAGAAAGTGCGGATCAAGATCAAAGGATTTCATTTGCAAAAGTGGCTGATTGGCCGTATTTTCGCCCTTGGACTACCGTCTTTCATTATGAATGCCCTTAGTTCTTTTATGGTGACTTTTGTAAACTTTTTTCTGGTCGCCTATTCCAATACGGCAATCGCTTTCTTCGGTGCGTATTTTAAGGTACAGCAGTTGATCGTTATGACGGTGAACGGCTTGATCCAGGGCTGTTTGCCTATTATGCGGTTTAACTACGGTGCGGGCAACAGAGAGAGGCTGCACTCCGCCTTCCGATACGGAACCGCTTTGGTCTCCGGTATGATGATACTGGGAACATTGACCATCATCCTCTTTCCGGCGCAGCTTTTGGGATTATTTACGGCGTCGGAAGCCATGCGCTCCTTTGGAATATCCGCAATGCGGATTATGGCGGTCAGCTACCTATTCTGCGGATGGTCTACCATGATCTCCACCTATCTCCAAGCCACAGAACAGGTCATTCCAAGTATGCTGATCCAGCTGCTGCGGCAGTTTCTGCTGCTCATTCCATTCATGCGGGGCCTGGAAAAACTCCTGAAGATAACAGGGATCTGGCTGTCCTTCCCTGTGACAGAAACGGAAACATTCGTTCTGGCGCTTCTGATCTTCCGAGCAGGCAGAAAAAAAGAAACGCTTTGCAGCGGTACAAAAACACAGTAAGAACAGGAGAGACGATATGGAAATACAGATTAAAAAAGGGCTTGATGCCCTGCAAACAGAAACCGTACTTCACCTTCTATCACAGACCGTGTGGGCATGCAACAGAAAGGTAGAAGCAATTATGGAGTCATGGAAACACTCTATCTGCTATGGAGCCTATACCGCTGATGGAAAACAAATTGGATTTGCAAGAGTGATAACAGACTATGCCACCCAGTATTATATTTGTGATGTTGTTGTGGATGCAGATTTCCGGCACAGGGGTGTGGGCACCTCTCTCCTAAAGGCGATTACGGCAGAAGACACATACCGTTCCCTGCTGGGAATGCTGATCACGGAAGAGGCTGAACGGTTTTATGAACCCTTTGGCTTCCGAAAAGATCCGATCTGTTTTATGACAAGAAAAGAAACACCGGAGGCAATCACGAATGAATGAAACTTTTATGAAAGAAAAGCCGGTACTGCCGCTGATGCTGTCTATGGCACTGCCCATGGTGCTCTCCATGATGGTCAATTCCCTATACAACATTATCGACAGCTTTTTCGTCTCGCAGATCAGCGAGGAAGCTATGACGGCATTATCCCTGGTTTACCCGGTTCAAAATGTCATCAATGCTGTCGGAATTGGATTTGGCATTGGAATTAACGCAGTTATCGCCTTCTATCTGGGCGCTGGAGATAACAGGGAAGCGGATCAGGCTGCTACGCAGGGACTTGTGCTTGCCGTGATTCATGGCGTTGTCATGACAGTCTGCTGTATCGCAATGATGCCAGCTTTTTTAGGAATGTTCACATCATCCGAGACAGTGGTTGAACTTGGCGTCCGCTATTGTGTTGTTGCATTCGCTTTTACATTGATTATCATTGTTGGTGTAACATTCGAGAAAATATTCCAGGCAGTAGGAAACATGAAAACAACCATGATAAGCCTGATGTGCGGGTGCATCACAAACATTGTCTTCGACCCCATTCTGATTTTTGGCTATGGCCCATTCCCGGCAATGGGAATCGAAGGTGCTGCGCTGGCAACCGGCATCGGGCAAGCTCTGACGCTGGCGATTTATCTGGTTGTTTATTTTGTGCGGCCAATCCGCGTACATATTCGCAGGCAGCACATTCTGCCCGGCAAAGGAATGGTATGGAAGCTATATTCAATCGGCATTCCTGCCACCTTGAATCTTGCGCTTCCGTCTCTTTTGATTTCGGCGCTCAATGCTATTTTAGCAGCATATTCCGAAGTGTATATTTTGGTTTTGGGAATCTATTACAAATTACAGACTTTCATCTATCTGCCGGCGAATGGCATTGTACAGGGAATGCGCCCCCTGATCGGCTATAACTACGGCGCGGGCGAGAACAAAAGGGTCAGTCAGATTTATAAGATCGTCTTGTGCATGAGCGGTATCATTATGGTACTTGGAACAGTGATATGCTTTCTGATTCCCGGCCAGCTTATGGGGCTGTTTACCCACACAGAAGCAACGATTCAAGCCGGGGAAACGGCCCTGCGTATCATCGGTGCTGGGTTTATCGTTTCTGCGGTTTCCGTTACATCTTCCGGCGCATTGGAGGGACTTGGAAAAGGCACACCTTCATTATTGATTTCCCTTTGCCGGTATGTAGTGGTTATCATTCCGGTTGCGCTTTTACTCAGCAGGCTTTTCGGAGCAGTTGGTGTCTGGAATGCGTTTTGGATCACGGAAGCGATTACCGCGATCATATCCCTTTTCATTTACCGCAAGGCAATCGCATAACCCACAATGGCGGCCCGAAAGCCATGAACATCGTCCTGCTCCACTACGCCGGATAATCTGCAGCTTTCCTAAAGCGAACGGCTATTATATAATGGTATAATGGAGACAGCGACAAATTATATTTAGAGGAGGCACTATTATGGAAATCTAAAAATTCATCAAGAATTTTCAGTATGTCAGGTAGAAGATTATTCATTTGTAGATTTAGATTCCGAGTATAGCTTTATAGGAAGGACAGACGAGGAAAAATCTCTTGTTTGTATCACAAGCGAAATCCCGCCAAATGTAATTCAGCGTGATGATGGTTGGAAAGCGCTTCGAATTCAAGGTGTTTTGGAGTTTTCGTTGATTGGAATATTGTCTAAAATTGCAGCGATTTTAGCAGATCATAGCATTCCAATTTTTGCAGTATCTACTTACAATACGGACTATCTTTTGACAAAAAAGGAAAATTACGAAAAAGTGATAAAAGCACTTAAAAACGCTGGATACAAAATAATAGAGTGACAGCTTTTCATTTATTGGGGAATCGTGTAGAGCGGAAAATTCAATTTGTTGAGCACATGAAAATTCTTTAGGCTACAATCAATAGCGGTGTAAACGAAAAAGCAGTCTTAAACTATAGAAAAACTGCCCTTTCGTTTGCACTGCGTTTGATTTTGCCAAAGTGAACAAAGTCGCGTCCCTGTAGCCGATATGTATGGATTTTCAATTCTTGCTTTTTTTATGAATACAAGTGAGATACAAGGATTCTCTGCATTGTTACATGGGGCTTTTGAAAAATCTTGGCACGACAAATAAACCTCATTGCTGAGGCTTTTTGAAATTATTTAGTTAGTCGATTCTAAATGCGCAAAGGTATTCTCTGCTGTGTTTTTCCAAGATGATAACCACAGCATTTGCAAACAGTAACCTTGATATCATAAAGGGTTTCAAGTATCTGAGGTGTTTCCATATCTTTCAGTCGTGATAGATACTGCTTACAACCAAGAAGATTCCGACATAATGCCAGATGCTTGGTCTTGCTTCGAGTACATAGTAATCCGTAGTGTCTGATTCTAACAAATCGTTTCGGCGGTACATGCATAAGGAATCTACGGATGAATTCAACTCCGGAAATGGTGAATTCTTTCCACTTACCTTTTTCACGATAATCTTTCACATAGTATGTAACAGTATTTTCGTCCATACGGATGATGCGGTGATTACTGATAGCGATTCTATGTGTGTACTTACCAAGATAGTTAATAACAGACTGGGCACCATTGAAGGTTTTCTTGCAGTGAGGGATCCAGTCTTTTTCATAGCAGGTGTTAAGAAGCTCTTTGAAGGCATAGTGGTTGCGATATTTTACACTGCTACCATGAAACTGAAGTTTATTTTCTTCCCATAAGATCTTAAGTTCATCCAGATATTTACCCTGGAACAACTTTGATAAAACTTTTACGGGAAGAAAGAATTCTTTACCTTTATCACGCCACTGATTTTTAGCAGTCAGACCACCGCCAAGTAGAATGACATGTATGTGAGGATGGAAGTTCATTTCAGAGCCCCAGGTATGCAATACACAGATATATCCAACCTTTGCACCCAGATGCTTCGTGTCTGCTGTTAACTCATTGATTGTAGCTGACACAGAATGATACAGTGTATCGTATAGAAGCTGTTGGTTGCTGTAGATTAGTGGATTTAATTCTTGAGGTACTGTGAATACTATATGAAAATAAGGTGCATCCAATACATCTTCACGGCGTTTATCCATCCACATTTCTTTTGGTAAAGCCTGACACATGGGACAACATCTGTTACGACAGGAATTATAATGAATCTGGGTATGACCACAATCTTCACATATACTGATGTTAGCTCCATAGGCACCGGTCTTACAGTTGATGATACAGTGTGCGACC
>NZ_JAOQKE010000036.1:0-11885 GCF_025567005.1 Muricoprocola aceti | reverse complement strand
ATGGTCTCCGTCACCGATCAGGCCATCGATATCACCCAGATACTGTTTATTTTCATGAATAGCCTGTACCATATTCAGCAGAATCGGACGACCTTTTGCGTTCTTTACTATCATTTTTCTGCGCTCCTTTTATCTCTCATGAAATCCCATCGTATACGCTGGCATATCCAGCATTTTCTTTAATTCGTCGTCCAATTTTGTTATGGTAAGGGATGCTCCCATCATATCCATCGAGGTAAGGTAATTTCCTACATATGATTTATAAATATGTATTTTTTTTGCATCAAGTATCTTTGCCACCTCATTATATAATACATACTGCTCATTCAACGGTGTTGCTCCCATACCATTAATCAGTACACTTACCTCATCACCTTCTTCAAAAGGATAATCCGGAAGAATAATATCCGTAAGCCGCTTTGCAATTCCGGCTGCACTTTCCAGTTTGCATACTTCCATTCCTGGTTCGCCGTGAGGACCAACCCCCACTTCCATAGTTCCTTCTTTAATTTCAAAATTCGGATGCCCAACTGCCGGCAGTGTACAAGGTGTCAATCCAACCCCTGCACTTCTGGAATGATCTACTGCTTTTTGTGCCACACGAATCACTTCATCCAAATCTGCGCCTGTAGACGCCATAGCTCCACCACATTTATACATAATGATTTCACCTGCAATTCCACGTCTCTTTTCGCGCTCTGCAAGTGGTGCGCTTGCTACATCATCATTACAGCATACTGTTTTTACCGTCAGACCCATTTTTTTTGCCATCTTGACAGCCATTTTTACATTCATGTTATCACCGGAATAATTACCATACAGACACGCAACACCTTTTCCGCCATCTGCAGCTGAGAATGCATCAAGAAAAGCTTTTGCTGTAGGTGACGAGCAGATCTCTCCGACCGCCACTGCATCACACATTCCTTCTCCACAGAAACCGATAAATGCAGGTTTATGTCCGGAACCGCCTCCCGTCACCACTCCAACTCGTCCTTTTGTGGACGTTTTTGCACGAATTGCTCTTGGATTATCCGTCGGCTCCACAATATCTTCATGCACTCGCATAAAACCTTCCAGCATTTCATCTGTAATATTATCAGGATTATTCAATATTCTCTGCATCGCTTTTTCCTCTTTTCTGTTCAAATATCACTTTGCGAATGATTCTGTTGAATCCTTCTGCATCCCACGCATTTCTTCCGATTCCAAGTCCATCTATCTGCTGCTGCTCTATGAGTGGCAGAGCATTTTCTTTATCCACACTTCCACCATAAATAATCGGTATGCTATCCGCCCTGTCCTGGCCATATAATTCTGCCAGGCAGTTCCGTATGATCTCATGACTTTTTTCTGCATACTGAGGTGAAACTACGGCTCCCGATACCCCAATTGCCCATACCGGTTCATATAAAATCCGGAGCAGATGTAATTTCTCTGTTGATACCCCCTGGAGACATTTCTTTAACTGAATTTTTAATACTTCTTCTGTAATCCCCTGCTGCTTTTGCTGCTCTGTTTCCCCTATACACAGATAGACACAAATATCCTGTTCTGTTGCCAGCAACACCTTCTTTCTGATTTCTTCATTACTCTCATTCATCTTGCAGCGCCGGTCCGAATGTCCTGCCATCACACAGTCGACTTCCAGTTCTTTTAACATTTCTATTGAGATTTCCCCGGTATAACCGATTTCACGTCCCCCACATACATTTTGGGCTCCCAAAAGAATGCCTCTTCTTTTCTCACTGCTTTTTACAGCATACAACGCTGCATATGGAAGCATAACTGCAATCTCCACCTGCATACCGCCAAGATCTGCGACTTTCTGATTCAATTCTTCAAAATACTGAATACTTTCTTTTATTCCTTTTGACATCTTTGTATTTGTCACAAAAAACAAACGCTTATTATTTTGCATTCTCCAGCCTCTTTGCATTCATTTCGCGAATCTTTGCGTTTCTGCTGATCTTTGCCTGCATCATATTGATCAACATAATAACCAGAAGCATCATTCCCCAGATCAGTTTCTTCGAATACGGTGAAAACTGCCATAATGTAAATGCTGTCTGCATTAACTGCATACAGAATGTTGCAATAAAGACACCGTACAGTCTTCCTTTTCCACCTGAAGGACTGATTCCGCCGAGAACCGATATCATAATAACCTGCAGCTGATAACTGTCACCGTATCCGCATCTGGCGGAGTTTGCTCTTGCCATGATCATTAAAGATGCAATACCCGCCATCAGACCGGATATGGTATATATTCTCATAATTACTCTTTCATTATCAATGCCGGCGAATCTGGATGCTGTATGATTTTCTCCGATATAGTGAATCTCATGACCTAATTTTGTTCGATCCAGTGCCAGAATCAGAACAATAAATACGACGACAGCTGTGATAAATACGATTGGGATACCGGCAACAGAACCAGATCCGAATTTCAAAAACGATTCCGGATAACCTCCAATACTGTTGCCACCTGTGATTCCCATTGCAAGTCCGGAAAACAGTGTCATTGTAGACAACGTGGTCACAATTGGGGATACCGAAAACTTAGATATGATAAGTCCATTCATCAGACCACACAAACTGCTGACGATCACCGTCACAATTATTGCAACCAGAATCGTTACCACATTTCCCGCCTTCTGAATGTCGAAAAATTTTCCTGTCAGAACCATTGCCGCCAGAAGACTGGATAAATTGGCATTTGCCACAATGGACAGGTCAATACCTCCCTGAAGCATACACAGCGCCATTCCAAAAGCAAGTACCGCTACTTCTGAAAGCTGAAACGCCATGCTGGAAAGAGTCTGTCCGTTAAACATACTGGTTCCAAAACTGGCAAGCATGATTACGCAGATTCCCAGGAAAAAGATAAACAAAATGGCCATTGATATATCCCTGTTGAGATACTCCTTTAACTTCTTCATATTTTCTTCCTCCTGTGCTATTCTGTGTAAATAAAGTTTTTTCGATTCTGTACTCTGTTCTGATAAGATGTGGACATAATACTGATCAGCAAGACAATTCCCATGAAAAAGTCCTGCCATGCAGCAGACAGTCCCAGATAAACCAGGGTCTGATTAAACAGAAAATATAGGATCACTCCCAACAATGTTCCAAATATTTTTCCGTAACCTCCACTCGGCTTCGCACCGCCAATTACCACGCAGGCAATCACGGACATTTCCGTTCCGACCAGAGATACCGGATTGACAGAATTCGTACCGGCAATATAGATGATTCCCATGATTCCTCCCAGAAATCCTGCATAACCGTAAATAAACAGTCTCAGCAAAGTCACATTAAAACCTGCTCTTCTTGCCGCCTCATTATTACATCCCAACGCAAAAATACCTTTTCCGATCAATGTTTTATGTAAAATAATGTAGGTAAGCAGTACACATAATACTACCGGTATAATAAATACCGATAATCCGATTTTGCCGCCATACTGGTTTACTGTGGTAAATACCTTGGCTGAACTCAATGCACGGAATTGTTCCGGAAGATCACTGGCTCCGACATTCTTGGTTCCGATCAGAATCGTCATAACTCCAAAGAATACACTTGCAGTTGCCAGAGTGATAATAAACGGTTCCAGTTTCAGAATATTAATCAATACCGCGTTGATCAGTCCCAGAAGAATACCGATTGCAATTGAAATCAAAAATGCCAGAAACAGACTTTTTATATTACACCACATGCAAATTCTTAAGGAGGCATATCCCCCGAATATTGCAACTGCCGGAAAGGATACATCAATTCCGCCTGAAATCATAACCACCAGAACTCCCATTGCAAGTATGGTCGTTCCTGCAGCAGATCTGACCATATTAAATAATGTAGTCAGACTTAAAAATGCCGGATTTCTCATTGCAACAATGATGCAGTACACAACAATAATTGCAATCAGAAAGCGCTGTGTTTTGTCAATTTTTTTTAATCCTTTCATGATTGCGCCTCCTTACCTGCTTTTTTTCCGGATTCTACCAGCGCATTAATCTGCTCTCTGATATCCGGAGCCTGCATTTCTTCTTCAGAATATTCTTTCACTACTTCACCGTCAAACATAACCACCACTCTGTTACAGTTGCTGACGATTTCTTCCACTTCATCCGAAATAATAATGACACCAATTCCGGCCTCGGCAAATTTCTGAATATATTCATAAATTTCTGATTTGGATCCAATATCAATACCAACGGTCGGTGTATCCAGAATAAATAATTTCGGATGAGAAGCTGCCCATCTGGCAATCAGCGCTTTTTGCTGATTTCCACCGGATAATGTATTGATCAGTGTTTCTTCGTTATATACCTTTATACGAAACTGCTCTATCGCATCTTTCGCTAATTTGCGTGATTTATTTTGATCTATATTTCCTAAGAATCCTGTTAATCTTTTCAGAATTGCTGCTGCTACATTTTCATTGATACTCTTCTGCAGAAACAGTCCCTGTATTGCACGTTCTTCCGGAACCAGTCCGATTCCAAGATCAATTGCATCCTGCGGACAGGAAATCTTCACCGGTTTTCCTTCCATACAAATCTCTCCGCTGTCCGGTTTATTTAAGCCAAAGATTGAAAGTGCCAATTCTGTACGTCCTGCTCCAAGAAGACCTGTCAGCCCTAAAATATCTCCCTTTCTCACATCCAGACTTACATTCTTATAATTTCCTGCCTTACTGAGATTTTTTACTTCCAGCAATTTAGTATGATCTTCCTGTTTTCTCTCATATTGCTGATATGCTACTTCTCTTCCCGTCATATAAAATGCAAGTTTTTGTGCATCCATATCCGCTGCCGCGAAATCACCTATTTTTTGTCCGTCTCGGATTACTGTAATACTGTCTGCAATTCTCATAACTTCATCCAGTTTGTGACTGATAAATACTACCGCTATATTTCTCTTCTTTAATCCCATGACAATATCAAGCAGACTGTCTACTTCATTTTTCGTTAATGCCGTCGTAGGTTCGTCCATAAACAGAAGCTTTGCATCCAGTGCCAGTGCTCTGCAGATTGCAATCAACTGACGGTTTGCAATCGATAATTCCTGAATACTTGCGTCCAGCGGGATATCTACTCCAATCAGTTTCAATGCATCTTCTGCGATTTTACGGATCTCTTTTTTATTTGTCAGCGGTTTTCCTTCCTTGATGAGTTTGTTTATTGCGATATTATCTGCAACAGACATTTCCTGAAACAGGGACAAGTCCTGGAAAATAACCTGAATTCCTTCATCAATGGCCTGTTTTGCAGAATGTTTCGTACAATCTTTCCCATTTATCCGGATGGTTCCTGATGTACACTCTTCTACCCCTGCAATAATTTTTACAAATGTGGATTTTCCACATCCGTTTTCCCCTGCGAGACATTTAATCTCTCCCTCTTTAATGGTAATGCTCACATCATTCAGTGCCTGTACGCCTACATAACTTTTACAGATATGCTCTGCCTCTACTATATTCTTTGCATTTATCATCGAACATTGCCTCCATTTATTTTTAAAAGAAGTGCGGGCCTGTTACCCGCCCGCACACCTTATTCATCGAAATACGATTTAGAATGGATAGTCATCTACATTATCAGCATCGAATACTAATGGTGCATTTCCGATTACCAGATTTCCATCGACTGTAACTGTTTCATATCCTTCTTTTGTGAATGAAGATTCACTTGTAATTTCTTCACCTTTTAAGATATTATAAGCAATCTCACATGCTGTATAACCTGCGTCTGCCGGTCTCCAGCAAAGACCTCTGTACTGTGTTCCGTCTTTGATATAAGCTCCGCCCTGTGATGGTGTAGCAAGACCAACCAGTTTAATATCTGTACGTCCCTGTTCTTCCAGTGCAAGTGCCATACCATTGGAAGATGCCGCACAGTCTACCAGACCTTTCAGATCCGGATATGCTGCGATCGCCTGAACTGCCAGATCATAAGCTGTCTGTTCGTTATTGTCATCTTCTCCAGGAATTCCGTCCGGGTTAACCAGTTCCATATCCGGATAGTTTTCTTTCAGGTAATCAACCATAGAATTGAACCACTGCATATGAGTTGTCATTCCAAGTCCGCCAACCGCTGCATAATACTGACCTTCTCCACCCATTGCTTCTGCCAGATACTGACCGTATAATGTTCCGAAATAATCGTTATCGAATGCTTCCAGGTCATAATCTACATAATCCAGTATATCGGACGCTTCATGTGTAACAACAACAATGCCCTTATCTCTTGCTTTCTGAAGTGTCTCAGCTACTGCCTGCGCATCTACAGGTACACAGCAAATTGCATCTACACCCTGGGCAATCAGGTCTTCCAGCATAGCATTCTGTTTTGCTGCGTCAGAACCTTCCGGGTTAATTTCGTATGAATATACATCCTCGTGATCAGCATTGAATTCATCTACACCGGTACGCATATCATCAAACCATGCAATACCTTCTGTCTTTGCGCAAAGTGCAATTGTGTATTCTGCATCTTTGTCTGCTGCCGCCGCCGGAACTGCCATAGACACTGCCATCGCTGCTGCAAGTATTAACGCCATTCTCTTTTTCATTTTTGTAATCCTCCCAAGATTATATATTTATATAAACACCCCCACGTGTCTATATCGTTACTCTACATTCCGGTGACGCATGGACATTTTTTCAAATGTCAGATCCGGAATTTCATCTACGAGTGTCATAACAATCACATCAAATACCATTAACAGACACTGTTCAAATAGATTTCCCATTGGCTGAAAGGAAGGTACCACAGGATCTGTCCCTCTGTACACACAGGCCGGGATAAAGAATACCTGATCTGCTACTTCTTTCGCTGTTTTTCCACTTGGAGAACCGGTTACCACACAAATGTATGCTCCTGCTTCTTTTGCTCTTCTGCAGACATAATCAATATGTCCTATGCTTCCATCCCCCAGCGTTGCAATCAGAAGATCACCTTTACCGATATGCGGTGTTGTATCATCCCAGATCCAGTGCACTTCTTTTCCCATATGCATCAGTCTCATTGCAAAGGCTCTGGTCATCATTCCTTCACGTCCGACTCCAATGCAGAAAATTCTGTCATGTTTCTTTATGAGCTCTATAAACTCTCTCATGCTATTCTGATCCAGTGTTTCAAAAACCTGCCGGTATTCTTTCAGCATGGTTTCGTATTTTTCTTTATAATCCATTGTGTTTACCCCCTTTATCAGAACATATAATCCTCTATATTCTCCGCAGTATATTCCAACGGCGCACTTCCATAAGCAATTCCATCTTTGACTCGAACAGATTCATATCCTGTGGCCTTCAGATCAGTTCCATTTTCCACTGTCTGTCCCGATGCCAGCAAATAAGCCGCATAACACACTGCATATCCCGCATCTGCCGGTCTCCATGCAAGAATACTGATCAGTGAACCGTTTCCCAGAAAATCTGTTACCTGGGACGGTACTGCCAGAGAAACAACTTTCACTTTATCTGACAGTTTTTTCTCCGAAAGCGCATTGCACACGCCGGCGCCATATGCGGAACATTCGATGATTCCCCCCAATTGCGGATAATTGTCTACCAGATATTTCGTAGCTTCATAGGCACCTTCCAGAGAATTCCCATCCTCCTGAGGTTCCTGTGTCAGGCACATCATATCCGGATAGTTGTCTTCAATATAACTGACTGCTGCCTGATACCATTCCAAATGAGTGTCCATATTTCTGCTTCCCACCATCCCGGCATAGTATCCTTTACCGTCCATGGCCTCTGCAATATTTTTTCCAAATAATTCTCCGAATGTCTTATTCACAAATGCTTCTACATCCAGATCCACCTTATCTGCAATACTCGGTGCTTCATGTGTCACTACCACAATCCCCATATCCCGTGCTTCCTGTATCACGTCCACCAGTTCCTCCGGATCATTTGGTACAATACAGATGGCATTCACACCCTGTTCCATCAGACTTTCCACGATCCTGACCTGTCCTTTTGCATCATTCGTCTCAGGATACTGCATGGAAACATTCAATCCGATATCTTTTTTCAATTGCTCCACACCGGTTTCCATATCTTCAAACCATGGATCACTCTGTTTTGCAATCATTACAATCTGATAACCTGCAGGATCTGCCGTTGCCAGAACGCTGCTTTCCTGCATGATCATACAGGCACCGCATATCAACCCCGCTGCTGCAAGCTTTTTCCATAATGGTTTCTGTCTTTTTTTCATTTTGACCTCTTCTCCATCTGTAGTCTGACCTGCGATTTTCCTGCTTTCATTAATTTATCTGACACAATTTATTATAGTTCCGGGCACTTTGATTGAACATAAAAAAAACCGACCTCTGATTTTAAAAAACCGATTTTTTCTATTTATTTTTCATTTTTTGCCTGTTTTCGTGTTACACTGAGAAAAAGCCCAGGCAAAAGGAACTACTGACATGAAAGAAAAAATGTTATCGCACATCAGAAATTTTTCGTTGCATTCTAAAATTACTCTGATTGTATCTCTGGCCGTGATACTACTCACAACCATGTCCATCGGCGGCATTACCATGACCATTAATTCCGGAAATGCCCTGATTTACAAGGCACTTGCCGGTTCACTGAATTATACTTCTTCTGATATTTCTTCAAAACTGTCTAATATTGAATCTATGACAAATATGATTGTAACCAATAGTAACATCCGGCAGAATCTGATTATTCTGAAGGATGAAGATTACGAAATTAAAAAGAAAAATGCCAGGAGTAATCTGGAGCGTCTCCTGACCGATTATCAGCAGACTTATAAAAATAACAGTATTGGTTATATCAGCATTTATTCTAATGATATGCATGTTACCAGCTATGAACCGGGATGTTCTTCCACTCCTGCTCATGTGCATACCAGCATCATTGCTGAAACAAAGTCCAACTCCGGTTATCCTGTATGGGATACCTCTTACTGCGGGACACATGGATTGTTCCTCGGCCGGGAATCCAGACAGGTGAAGCATCTTTCTTTTCGGACACTTGGAACCGTCATCGTCAATGTGGACCTGAAAAACCTGATTGCCTCCAGCACACAGTCTATTATTCTGCCCGATAATATTCAGTACATTCTGATGGACGAAAACGATAAAGTTTTTTATTATCCGGATAACTTTACCTTAAAACAGGCTACTGAATTATCCAGAAAACTGGCATCCGACTATCAGGTAATTAACCTTGATCGTACCTCTTATTTTTCAGTACAGGGGGATCTGGGTGCCAATTCCTGGCGTTACATCTGTCTGTTTCCATATAGTACGATGGCCCAAACGATCCACAGAACCGAATTTGCTGTTTTTGTTCTGATTCTTCTTACGCTTGCTCTGATTCTGTTTCTGACCAGAAAACTGGTTGCTCTGACTCTGTCAGATGTCTCCGTGCTTGTGGAAAAGATGAATACCTTTTCTAACAGTGATACGCTTGCCTTTGAAGTCGATCATTCCTATCAGAACCGGACAGACGAAATCGGTATCCTGCATAATCATTTTGATGATATGGTGCGTCAGACTCAGGATCTGATCCGTCAGAATTATGTCAGTGAAATTCTGACAAAAGAGGCTCAGCTCAAAGCCCTGGAGAATCAGATCAACCCGCACTTTCTTTACAACACACTTGAATCTGTTAATTGGCGCGCAAAAGCAATCGGGGAATCCGATATTTCAGCTATGGTAGAAGCGCTTGGCGGTCTTCTGCGTGAAACAATCAGTGTCAAAGATAAAGTTAACTCTCTGAAACACGAACTGCAGACTGTATCTCATTACATGACCATTCAGAAAATCCGTTACGGAGACCGGCTGCAATATTGCGAACATGTTCCAGAGACTCTGTTGGATATTGAACTTCCGCATCTGACGATCCAGCCCCTTGTGGAAAATGCTATCTATTATGCGCTGGAAGAAATCATTGAACCATGCCATATAGAAGTATCCGCACGTCAGGAAAATGATTTTTATATAGTGTCCGTAAAGAACAACGGCTCTCAATTCGAAAACCATGCCCTGGAAAATATGATCAACGGAACTTCTTCCGGTCATGGCTTCGGAGTAGGCATTCTGAACATCCAGAAACGCATTCAAATCATCTACGGTCCCCAGTATGGTCTGGAACTTTGCAATGAAAATGATGATATTGCACTTGTAAATATTTATCTTCCGGGAGGGCATCATGATAAAATTACTCATTGTTGACGACGAAAGAATTATACGCGAAACCATCGCCTCACTGATTGACTGGGATTCTCTCGGCATTTTCCTTATCGGAACTGCGGAAAACGGAATCGAAGCCTATAACAGGATTCTGGATGACTATCCGGATATCGTTCTGACAGATATCAAAATGCCCGGTCTGAGTGGACTGGATCTTATCCAACGCATAAAAGAAATTAACCCTGATACCCAGTTTGTGATTCTTTCCGGGTATGGAGAATTTAAATTCGCACAGCGTGCCATGCAGTACGGTGTGAAACATTACCTGCTGAAACCATGTAACGAAGAACAGATCATTGCCTGCTTAAATTCAGCCAAACAGGACTATCTGAATGCTCTGGCTTCTAAAAATGAACCCGCTCCATCATCTCAGATCATCCAGCCGGTTATTATGAAAAACATTCTGACCTATTATCTTCAGACCCCGACAGAATGGATGCAGGAAAATCCGTCTCCCTATTATCAGTACACCAGTGTAACACAGGAGCCGTATACCCTTTTTTATATCTATTTCATTACACAGGAAACCTTTCTTTCTATCTGTAATGATCTGTATGAAAATATAACTGCACGTTATCCGGATATTCCTTTCCACCTGTTTTATGTGAAGGGAACTATTATCTGTTTTTACCAATCCAATCCTGACATAGCCGCAAGCGTCCTTTTATTTCTGGCAGATTTGAAAACACAGGCCTGCGGTCTGCTCTCTGAATACAAAAAATCAGAATACGATTCTGTCCATTTATTAATGACGGATTTTGTAAAACATATTAAAAATTATGAAGTTATCTATCAGGTAATCGATGATTCCGCTTTACCGATTTATAACTATCATGCTGTGATAAAAGAACTGTATCGTCTGACTGATCTTGCGTTTTCACTGGATCTGGATGCAGCTTTAACAGCTCTGGATGAACTGCTTGCGCTTCTGAACGATATATCTGATCCGGAACTGTTACGCCAGCAAGCTTCTTCTATCATCATTTATGCCATATCCAAACAGACGGAACCGGACATGACAGACGCAATGAAGTATCTGGTTGCTATCAATCAGACGGAACCAAATGATTCTGTCCTCCTGTCTGTCCGCGGGAAACTGACGGAACTGTTTGAGAATTACCATAACTGCAGTTCCTGCGTAAGCCTCAGCCAGAAAATCATCACCTATACGGAACAGAACCTGGAAAAATCCGGTTTATCACTGAAATGGCTTGCGGAAAATTATCTGTTTATGAACGTCGATTACCTAAGTAAACGATTTGCCAAAGAAACAGGAATGAAATTTTCCAAATACCTGACTGATCTGCGTATCCAAAAGGCAAAATATTATATGGAGCAGAGCACCTATAATGTACAGGAAATCGCTGAACTGGTAGGCTGTGGTCAGAATCCACAATATTTCAGCCAGATATTTAAGAAAAATACCGGGCTGTCTCCAAGCCAGTATCTTGCCAGTCTGTTCCATTAAGCACATTCAGAAATATAAAAGCCCCATTCCATCTGGATCATTACTCATACCAGAAAAATGGGGCTTTTTGTTTTTAATTATCTTTCCTGATCATATTTTACAAATGCATCTACCTTGGGCTGTGAACCGCAGCCTTTTACGAATTCATTTGTAAGGAATTCGGTTGTCAGAAATTCTC
>NZ_JAOQKE010000035.1:0-11979 GCF_025567005.1 Muricoprocola aceti | reverse complement strand
ACTTTATTGGAGACTTATACATCTCCAAACGCTTTTATTGAAGCTGACAAACAAGAGATTATTGATACCATTAAATCTACAGCTCACTTTGTGTAAATACCGATGAATCAGTGCACACTGCACGGTCATCGAGTGCATGCTTTCCGGTGTTTCAGTGCACGCTTTCCGCTGCATAGTGCATGGACATAGATTAGTCCTATAATGAAGATGGCACACATATGTGTGACTATCATTTATAGGAGGTTCGATAACAATGGTTGATTATCGAGAAATTCTGAGGCTTGATCACCTCGGATACATCAAGAAAGACATTGCATCCAGTGTACACAGTTCCAGAAACACCGTTTCGGAAGTCTTGACACTAGCCGGAAATCTTCATGTTTGCTGGCCATTAGATGACGATGTTACCAATGAGTCTCTGGAAAGTTTGTTTTATCCGGGACGGAATAAGGATAATGGGGAACGTCTTATGCCTGATTATCCGAAGATTCACAGGGAACTAGCCAAGAAAGGTGTTACCCTTACACTTCTCTGGACAGAATACTGTCTGGAAGCAAGTGCGGCTGGAAAAAAGCCATATATGAGTACACAGTTTAATGATAACTATCATAAGTGGGCACGTATTACAAAAGCAACGATGCGTATCCAGCATAAGCCCGGCGACGAAATGGAGGTAGACTGGGCCGGTGCCACCATCGACATTTACGATGAGGTTACTGGTGAAATTTCACCTGCATATCTGTTTGTAGCGGTGCTTCCCTGTAGCCTATATGTATACGCAGAACTTTGTCCGAACATGAAATCAGATGCATTCATCAACTGTCACGTACATGCTTATACTTACTTTGGCGGATCCACCCGCTTATTAATCCCGGATAATCTCAAATCCGGTGTTACCAAAAATACTCGGTATGACACCTTGATTTCAAGAGCCTACAAGGAAATGGCAGACCATTATAATACTGCAATCGTACCAGCCAGAGTGAAGCATCCGGACGATAAACCGAATGCAGAAGGCTCTGTTAAGTATGCAACCACATGGATTCTGGCAGCATTACGTAATTATCATTTCTTTTCTATTGAAGAAGCAAAAATAGCAGTTTCCGAGAAACTGGAGGAACTCAATCTCCGCCCTTTTAAAAAGAGACTTGGAAACCGACGTTCTGCTTTCGAAGATGAAGAAAGAGAATTTATGCTGCCGCTTCCCAAAGCCCCTTATGAACCAGCAGTCTGGTCCGCTGCAAAGGTTCAAAACGATTATCTCATAAGTGATGGAATCAATAAATACTCTGTTCCTTTCGATTTGATTGGAGAACAGGTAGATATTCGCTTAACCAGTGCTACAGTGGAGGTGTTCTATCATGGTGGACGTGTCGCTTCTCATGTGAGGAAGACTACTCCTCAAAGGGATCCCATAAGACAATACAATGCGGCTAAATGCGACGAAGCTGCATAAAATACTGAATTACCCGAATCTATATCTTTTTTAAAACAAGATATTTTCACCAAGGGATAAGTGCGCCCTTTTTTAGTCCTAAAATATAATCAATATTTTTTAAATTTCTTATTGACATTTATTAGCTGGACTTCTTTTGTTTTCTTCATGTCGTTCACTCATATCCTCTCTGCATTCTCTTCCAAATATTCCAAATATTTTATTATATCACAGTAACATATTGTTCCGCTATCATTTTTTTAAGACATAGAGAGCCTACAGATATCTTTAATGTCTGTACGAGGATATGGGGGAAAGAAAAATAAAAATTTTTTTACATTAACGTGAAAAATATAGACGTGAAAAAATAAAATGCTATAATAAAAAAAATTACAGACAAAGCAGATGAAAATCTGTGACACAAAGCTAAAGGGCTTGTAAAACGAAAATATTGAAATGTGTTTTAATCGAAAGAATAAGGAATTTGACGTATGCAAAAAACAAAATGTTATCTGGCCGCATTGGTGTCTGGTGTGCTTTTAGTAACTGGTATTTTGGCTGGATGTGGACAATCTAAAAAAGACGATCACCTTACCGTGTATCTGTGGGAAAATCGTTTAATGAAAAATATTGCTCCTTATATCCATGAGCAGTTTCCAGATCAGGATATTGAATTTATTATTGGAAATAATGACACTGATTTATATAGCTATTTTAAAAACCAGTTGATATGAAGTTGCTGAAGAAAACCATAAGAAATATAAAACTTGGGGGACGAAGCCCAATTTATTGATCAATAATCACTAAAGAGAAATAAGATGGACAAGAAATAAAAAATACTCATTGTAGATATTTGTCTGTAAGCTTATAGGGAAAACGGAGTTATTTTATAAAGGTGATATGATGAAAATTACTTACATTAACCACAGTGGATTTTTAATTGAAACTAAAGATTGCTACTATATTTTTGACTATTATAAGGGTGAATTACCACCTCTCGACAAGAAAAAAGAAGTAATTGTTTTTTGCAGTCATTTTCATAAGGATCATTTTAATCCTGTAATTTTTGAGATTCTTGACGATATGGGCATGACATATCAGGCTGTTCTGGCGAAAGATATACGCAAAAGGAAACACTTGTCGGATATGAAGATTATATATGTTTATCATGATCAGACTTATAATCTGGACAATGGAACTCAAGTTGATACATTACAATCTAACGATAGTGGTGTAGCATTTATTGTCAAAACAAAGGAGGGCATCGTTTACCATGCCGGTGACTTAAACGACTGGTATTGGGATGGAGAGTCGAAAGCTGACAACCAGAGACTTACTTCAGCATATCGTGCGGAGATTAGGAAAATCAAGGACATGCATTTTGACGCTGCATTTGTTCCCTTAGATCCGAGACAGGGAGATCACTATGCCGATGGGATTCTGTATTTCCTTAAAAATGTAGATTGCAATGTCATTTTTCCAATGCATTACTGGAATGATGCCAATGTAATTAAGCGGTTTATTACTGAATATCCGCAATATAAATTACGCATTAAAAACACAGAATGTACAAAAGGAGAAGAATTCTTCTTCTGACATTCATTTTACTCATGAAATACTCATTCATTGCATTCATAGGTGAAACGCTGGCATCCTGCACATATTCAAGCACATGGAAGTATAATCTCCCTTTTCATAATAATCTATGATGTTGCTCGGATATGCTTATTATAAAAGAGTCAGCATAGATAGAAAACAATTCGTGCAGAGAAATATAAGGACAGAATTCTCAAAATTCGAGAAATATAAAGAGGCAATTCCTCATGGTGGATGTGTATTGTGAAAAATAAATTTGTTATAGTGACAATATCAACAAAAAAACAGAATATAAATGGGGTGATCAGATGGAAGCAGCACAGAGAATTCGATTAATCCGGATTATAGAAAAGATGGAGAAAAATCCGGCATTCAGTAATAAGCTTGATATAAAGAACACATCTGAATATTTATCAGAAAAAGAACAGAAAAAATGAAAGACACATATCAAAATGAGTTTCAGAAGGAGAAAAAAATGTTATCGTTATTATTTACAATTTGTATGATTTGGTTTGTTGGAAAATTTTTTGTTTTTGGGTTAAGAGCATCCTGGGGAATTATGAAACTACTTTGCACAGTTATTTTCTTTCCGGTGATATTGATTGGTATGGTTGTAGGCGGACTGATGTACATTGCTTTTCCATTGTTGATTGTCGGTGGCATTATAGCATTGGTGACGTCACATTCATAATGGATCAGGAGGAAGAAAACGAATGGGATATGATATTGAAAAAGAAAAAAGAGAAGCAATTGAAGCTGGGCGTAGAGCGTGGAACAGTCTTCAGGCAGCAAAAGAAAATTTAAACAGTGCAAAGAACTGGGGACTGGTAGATATGTTTGGCGGTGGTTTTTTCACTACGATGCTAAAACATTCCAGAATGGATCAGGCTAAACGGAATATGGAACAGGCAAAGTATGATCTTCGTAATTTCAGTAGAGAATTAAATGATGTAAATATGGCATGTAATTTGAATATCGATACTGGAGATTTTCTTTCTTTTGCGGATTATTTCTTTGATGGTTTTGTTGTGGACTGGGTGGTCCAGGATCGAATCAATAATGCAAAAAGACAGGTAGAAGAAGCAATTCGAAGAACAGAAAGTATGGTCAATCAATTACAGCGTATGTAAAGTAAAAGGCAATGAGTCAGAAATGGTTCATTGCCTTTCTTGGAGTTATGGGTTATTTTAATTTTTCTTTTTCGGCATTTAAGAGTTCAAGATTAAGCCCCTGTTCTCCGGCTGTCTTATCTACCCAAAGATTCAAAGAGTCTATGGCTAAAGAAATTTCATCAAGTTTTTTACTGATATAAGCAAAATCTTTCATTTCATCATCGCTGATCTTACCGTCACGGGCAATCTGGATCAGGCGACCGGTAAGAGGATTGATTTCATTTAGACTGGCAATTGTCTCCAAAATGATATTTGACAGATCGGTCACTTCTACTTCTGGAACATAACGATGGCCGATTTCGCATTTGTGAGAGCAATAATAATTGCAAAGATCTGGTCTTTTATAGGCATCTGCCATCTGGAGAATATCATAAGGCGTAGGTTCTTGAGTTTCATATTCAAATTTTTCAATTTTTGAATCAGAGACAGCGTCCATTTTTTCACTGGCCTCTGCTCTTGTCAGCCCTGCCGCTTCTCGGCAAAGCTGGTAAATTGTTTTGTTTTTCCTGGTGGATTGTTTACCCATGAGAATTTCCTCCCCGTATATCGCTAAACATGAGGATTATCAATATTTAAGTTCTCATGCAAGACGTGTATTTCTCGTATAGTTTATTATACTTGAATTATCAATTAACAACAAGCTCAATAATGAACACGAAGCCAAAAAGAGTAAAAGAGGAAAGAGAGGGTACAGAATGAGAAAAACAAGAAGTGATTGTAGAGTACCGATACTACATTCAATTTTGTGATTGCCATGCTGCAGTCACAATCTCAGTTGGCTGAATGAAAGGATACTAAAGAAACAAGGAAAGCAAGAAAATACGGAAAGTTATTTATGACAATTTATTACATGTAAGATATAATAATGAACAAGGTATTCATTTTAATAAGTATTAGAAATTTAAAATAAGAGGAAGAATTGGATCAGTGGATGCGAATGTAAACGAGGTGTAAAATCGGTAGCGGTATATAGCAATGCTGACGGAGAACCCTACGGTGTTTTTACAACAGCTAGGTCGTGGTTTGCGTATAAGCAAGGGAAAAGAGTATGTAGAAAACTGATTCTTCCTATTACTTCAGAGGAATTGAACTATGATGTGCACAGTAAAACAAATCGATGAAGACCTGAAATTTGGTTGTGAAGAACGGCCGGATGGACGGCATAGATTTGCCAGCATGAAATTGATCATTTGTCCGGAAAGATAATATAACTGAATGCGGATTGCGAATATTCGCTTGACTCAAAGCGGATTGTGAGGTGACGGATATGCTGAAAAACGTACTTATCGTGGTGGACGATATAGAAAAATCCATAGAGTTTTATAGGGATTTATTTGGACTGCAAGTGGTTCTTAAGAATGAAGGTAATGTGATCTTATCGGAGGGGCTTGTTTTGCAGGATGCCGATGTATGGGAGAAGACGCTGAATGAGACTTCTACACCATTCAATAACATGATGGAATTGTATTTCGAGGACTTTGATATAGATGGATTGCTTGCGAAATATGAATCTGGTAAGTATTCCGTCCGATATGCCACAGAATTAACAGAACTTGCAGGTGGACAGAAGCTAGTAAGATTGTATGATCCGAGTGGTAATCTCATTGAGCTTCGCACTCCATTCAGGTGTAATTAAAGGAGAAATTATGCAGATTTTTGTTGATGCAGATGCCTGCCCGGTAGTTGGTATTGTTGAAAAAATTGCAAAAGAGCACAGTGTTCCGGTAACGTTGTTGTGTGATACAAATCATGTGTTGTCTTCTGATTACAGTGAGGTGGTTGTAGTTGGAGCCGGCGCAGATGCAGTGGATTATAAACTGATCAGTATTTGTCATAAAGGCGATATTGTTGTATCACAGGATTATGGAGTGGCGGCAATGGCACTTGGAAAAAATGCGTATGCGATTCATCAATCCGGGAAATGGTATACCAATGAGAATATTGACCAGATGCTTATGGAGCGGCATCTGAATAAGAAGGCACGAAGGGCATCCGGAAAGAATCATTTAAAAGGACCAAGAAAACGAACATCGGAGGATGATGAGCATTTCAGAGAATCCTTTGAGAAAATGATACATATGGCAATGGATAAGGAGAAATAATTAGAAACAGAACACAGGAGAATCGGGAGGTGTAGAATGATGGAAAAGGAAAGAACCTATATTGCAATAGATCTTAAGTCATTCTATGCGTCTGTGGAATGTAAAGAACGAAATAGGGATCCTTTGACGACCAATCTTGTGGTTGCGGATAAAAGCAGAACAGAAAAAACCATCTGTCTTGCGGTATCTCCAGCATTAAAGTGTTATGGGATACCAGGAAGGGCTCGTTTATTTGAGGTTGTTCAAAAAGTAAAAGAAGCCAACAGCGCCCGCAGGTGGAAAGCACCGAACAAAACTTTTATCGGAGCCTCTGATGACAGCACAGAATTAAATAGCAATCCGGCATTGGAGATCGATTATATTGTTGCGCCTCCCCGAATGGCTCTCTATCTGGAATACAGCACCAGAATTTACAGCATTTATCTGAAATATATTGCGCCGGAAGATATTTTCCCGTATTCGATCGACGAAGTATTTATGGATGTAACGAATTATCTGCATACCTATAATATGGCAGCAAGGGAACTTGCAATGACCATGATACAGGATGTACTGAAAACGACAGGTATAACGGCAACTGCAGGAATCGGAACGAATATGTATCTGTGTAAGATTGCGATGGATATTGTGGCGAAACATATTAAAGCAGATAAAGATGGTGTACGAATTGCGGAATTGGATGAAATGTCATACCGAAGGAAACTCTGGAGTCACAGACCGCTTACTGATTTCTGGAGAGTAGGAAAGGGATATGCAAAGAAGCTGGAAGAATATGGGCTTTATACAATGGGCGATATTGCAAGATGTTCCATTGGAAAATCAAATGAATTATACAATGAGGACCTGTTATACAGGTTGTTTGGCATTAATGCGGAGCTGCTGATTGACCATGCCTGGGGGTATGAGCCCTGTACCATGGAAATGGTCAAGGCCTACAAACCGGAAACGAACAGTGTTTGTTCCGGACAGGTACTTCATTGTCCCTATGATTTTGAAAAAGCAAAACTGGTTGTAAAAGAGATGACGGACCAGATGGTTTTGGACTTGGTGGATAAGAAGCTTGTAACGGACCAGATCGTGTTGACAGTTGGTTATGATATTGAGAATCTGAACAATCCTGACCAGAGAAGGAAATACCATGGAGAGATTACCATCGACCGTTATGGAAGAAAAATTCCGAAACACGCACATGGAACGACCAATCTGAAACGGCAGACTTCCTCAACAAAACTGATAACGGATGCAGTAATAGAGTTATATGACAGGATCGTTGACAGAAACCTGCTTGTCAGAAGAATCAATATCACAGCGAACAGGCTTGTGGATGAAAGTTCTGTCAGGAAAGAAGAAGTGTATGAGCAGCTGGATCTTTTTACGGATTATGAGGCGCAAAAGAAAAAGCAGGAAGAGGAAGCGGCTGCGTTGGAACGCGAAAAACGTATGCAGGAAGCAATGCTAAGCATCAAAAAGAAATTTGGAAAAAATGCTGTACTGAAGGGAATGAATCTTCAGGAAGGTGCAACCGCCAGGGACAGAAATGAACAAATCGGCGGACATAAGGCGTAAAGGAGCTGGAAGGGATGACAAATAATTCTTATGACGATATCATTAATTTACCGCATCCGGTTTCTAAGAAGCATCCGCAAATGCCACTTCGGGATCGGGCAGCGCAGTTTGCTCCTTTTGCAGCCTTGACCGGGCATGATGCTGCGATAAAAGAAACAGCAAGATTAACCGATGAAAGATTGGAACTGAGCGAGGAAGTGATTGCTCAGCTGAATGAAAAAATCAATATAATCAGAAATAATATCGGTATAGAACAGAATGTATCGATAACTTATTTTATTCCCGATGCAAAAAAAGCAGGCGGCACCTATGCTGTGTGTTCTGGTGTTGTAAAAAAGGTAGATGAATACGAGCATGCTATAATCATGACGGATCAAACGGTCATTCCAGTCGAACAGATAAGTGATATTAAATGTGAAGATTGGTAAATGTGAAAAACAGTATTTATAATAGGATGATCTTTTATTTTGTGCTATAATAAGTGAGTTAAAGCTTATTGTTAAAAAAGGAGCAGGGTTCAAACATGCAAAATTCAGACTATCTTATTTCAGAAAATCCCTTGAAAGCTCTCGTGTTTTTCTCCCTTCCTATGATCATCGGCAATCTTTTCCAGCAGGTCTATACCATGGCGGATTCGGCTATTGTAGGGCGGCTTGTAGGAGAGAATGCGCTGGCGGCGGTTGGGGCGGCTTATTCACTGACGAATATTTTTATCTGCATTGCTATTGGTGGTGGAATTGGTGCGTCAGTCATTGTCAGCCAGTATTTTGGACGGGGCAGTTATGGAAAATTGAAAAAAGCAGTTTATACGGCACTGATTTCCTTCCTGCTCATCAGCGGGCTGCTCGGCGGATTCGGACTGTTGTTCAGCAGAAAGATTATGATTGCCCTGAACACTCCGGCAGAGGTGCTGGATATGTCCGTTACATATCTGAAAATCTATTTTCTGGGTCTGCCATTTTTATTTATGTACAATGTGCTGTCCTCCATGTTCAATGCACTGGGAAAATCACGGATTCCGTTATATTTCCTGATTTTTTCTTCGGTATTTAACATTGTTCTGGACTGGATCTTTGTTGCGGATTTTCACCTGGATGTATCGGGAGTCGCCTGGGCAACGCTGATCGCACAGGGGATATCTGTAGTAGGTTCTTTTACCATTCTTTTGAAGGTGATTCAGACGATGGAAGGAAATGCGGACGGCATTTTTGCGAAAGAGGAACTGCTTCCCATGACAAAAATTGCCCTTCCGTCCATTCTACAGCAGTCTACCGTATCTATTGGAATGATGCTGGTGCAGTCTGTGGTGAACAGTTTTGGAGCAGAAGCACTGGCTGGCTTTTCTGCCGGGATGCGTATTGAGTCAATCTGTGTTGTGCCCATGGTAGCAATTGGAAATGCCATTTCCTCTTACACGGCTCAGAATATTGGAGCCGGGCAGCAGAAACGTGTCGTGAAGGGATATGTGCAGGCCAATAAGCTGGTGATATTTTTTGCAGTGCTCATTTGTGTTGTACTGGAACTTTTCCCCGCGCAGCTGATCACACTGTTCCTTGGGACAGAGGGCAGCAGCACTGCTTTGGCAACTGGGCAGGCTTATCTCGGATTTATGGGATTTTTCTTTGGCATGATTGGTTTTAAAATGGCTGTGGACGGCGTGCTCCGCGGAGCAGGAGATATGAAAATGTTTACCATTGCCAATCTGGTGAATTTGAGCATTCGTGTGATCATAGCCATGATGTTGGCACCGAGATTTGGCATTGACTGTGTATGGTATGCAGTGCCCATTGGATGGACTGCCAACTTTGTGATTTCCTATCTGGAATATCGCACTGGCAAATGGAAAACGATTAAGAAAATATGAAACTGAAAATGGCGTGACCGAAGTCGCGCCAAATTTTTTAGCTATTTAAGTCTTTTTTACGAGAGAGGGAAGCGTATGGATGATTTTAAAAAACTCACAGAACAATTTTTGAAAATATATATTAACGCTGAATCCGTAAACGAATTAGGTCTTGAGAATTACTTTGATGAAAATATTAGTCTGATTGGAACTGGGAAACATGAGTTATTCACGAATCTGCATGAATTTTTAGAATCATTTAAATTTGATGTAAAACGAAGAGGTAAAATCAGAATTGAAATACAAAATTTACATCAGGAAGAAGAAAGACTTGATGATGACCATGTCCTTGCACATGGGACAGTAGATTTTGTTGGTCTGTTTAAAGATGGTTCAATCTGTTTTAAAATGGAGACAAGATTTACGATTATCTATAAGTGGACGAATGGAAAATGGCTGGTTCAGCATCTGCATCAGTCAACACCAGATCTGGAGCAGATGGCCGGTGAAGAGTTCCCTGTTACATTAGGAAAGCAGGTAAAAAAACCGGCAGGCACTTCATGCATTAGGCACTGCCTATTATCATATCTCAAGTCTGAACTTAAAAACAAAGAAGATCGAACTTGTCAAAAGATCACGAAAAATGGATTTGGATATTAAAAATGATACTGCAGATTGGGATTCTCAGTTCGAGATTATCAAAGATATTATAGCAGAGCCATTTGTACAGAAGTATATAGATTTTTTTGATATACAAACCATGGCAGCACGGCTTTATAATAAAGAATCTATGTCTTCCGAGTTCAAAAAGAAGGATGGATCATGGTTTCTTTCTATGGTCGTTCCTCAGAATTATGATGAAAATGGAAATGTCACATCAGTGCTGTTCGCAAATCGGGATGTGACAGATAAAAAACTGCGGGAATTAAGACAAGAGGAAGAATTGCGGGAAGCTAAATTAAAAGCAGAATGTGCAAATAAAGCGAAATCGTCATTCCTGTTCAATATGTCACATGACATCAGGACTCCTATGAATGCGATCATTGGCTATGCAGATCTGGCGTCCAGACATTTGAAAGAAACAGAAAAACTAGGCAGATACCTTGAAAAAATTCAAATATGTGGAGGGCAACTTCTGTCGTTACTCAGTAATGTTCTGGATCTTGCAAGGATTGAAAATAATAAGGTCGAAATGGAATATGTTGTTTCGAATGTCCATGAAAGCTTTGAAAATTGTATGACTATGTTCCAACAACAGACAGAAGGCAAAAATCAGACTCTCTCTCTGACAGAAAAAATTATGTATCCGTATGTATATATGGATGTACCGCACCTGTCAGAGATCTGTTTTAACATTATAAGTAATGCTGTAAAGTATACAAATACAGGAGGTACGATTACCTGTAATGTTGTACAGGAATCTTGTAAAAAAGAAGACTGGTGCAATATGATTATTACCATTACCGATAATGGAATTGGTATGTCTGAAGAATTTCAAAAGCACATATTTGAAACTTTTGAAAGAGAACGTAACACGACATTCAGTCATATTGATGGCAGCGGCATCGGAATGGGAATTACGAAAAAGCTTGTTGAGCTCATGGATGGCACTATAGAAGTGAAAAGCAAGCAGGGTGAAGGTTCTACATTTACAGTGACGATTCCTTGCAGGAAAGCGTCAAAAGAAGATTCTCTGGTACAGAAAAACAGTAATCTGAGCAATAAGAATTGCCTGAACGGTGTTCGAATCTTATTAGTCGAAGATAATGAGATCAATACAGAAATTGCAAGAGAATTGTTGACGGAAGAAGGATGTATTGTTGAGACTGCAAATGATGGTGTTGCATGCATTGACATGATTGAAAAGGCTGATGCTGATTATTACAAGCTGATCCTTATGGATATTCAGATGCCTGTTATGAATGGATATGATGCTGCATTAGCCATCCGAAAGATGAAGGATACGAAAAAAGCCAGGATTCCAATTATTGCGATGACTGCCAATGTCTTTGCAGAAGATATACAAAAAGTTCTTTCTGTTGGAATGAATGATCATGTCGCAAAGCCTGTTGATATGAACATTTTTGTGCCAACAATGATGAAATATTTATAACAGACAGATTTGATGAAAAAGAGGCTGCTTAAGAACCTCGGGGAAGAAATGAGAGGTGGCCGTTGGCCACTTCAGACTGTAGACAAAGCCCTGCTTTTGCAGGGTTTTGCTATTGTTGGAACCGCTTTTCTGATATAATAAATATCAGAAGG